>JAEZKN010000470.1 GCA_023415395.1 Actinomycetes bacterium | reverse complement strand
CGCCGTCACCGAGCACCCGCCCGAGCAGATGCACGACGCGATCGCGTCGGCGCTCGGCCTCGACGCGATCAACGTGCTCACCGCCACCCAGGACGTGCACGCCGCCGAGCGCGAGCAGTGGGACGACGGCTGCAACGTGCTGGCGGTGCGACCCGGCGTCGTCGTGGCCTACGAGCGCAACGTCACGACCAACACCTACCTGCGCAAGAAGGGCGTCGAGGTCATCACGATCCGGGGCAACGAGCTCGGCCGCGGCCGCGGTGGCCCGCGGTGCATGTCCTGCCCGATCGAACGAGAAGGGATCTAGGGCGATGGCGTTCAACCTGCGCAACCGCAACCTGGTGCGCGAGCTCGACTTCACCCCTCAGGAGTGGAAGTTCCTGGTCGAGCTGGCCGCCGAGCTGAAGATGGCCAAGTACACCGGGATCGAACGGGCCCGGCTGCACGGGAAGAACATCGCGCTGATCTTCGAGAAGACCTCGACGCGCACCCGGTGCTCCTTCGAGGTGGCGGCCTTCGACCAGGGGGCGCACGTGACCTACCTCGACCCGAGCGGATCCCAGATCGGGCACAAGGAGTCCATGGCCGACACCGCGCGGGTGCTCGGCCGGATGTTCGACGGCATCGAGTACCGCGGTGCCGCGCAGTCCAACGTCGAGACCCTGGCGGAGTACGCCGGCGTGCCCGTGTGGAACGGGCTCACCGACGACTGGCACCCCACGCAGATGCTCTGCGACATGCTCACGATGCGCGAGCACGGCAACGGCAAGGTCGACTCCGAGATCGCCTTCGCCTACCTGGGCGACGCCCGCAACAACATGGGCAACTCACTGCTGATCACCGGCGCGATGATGGGGATGGACGTGCGCATCGTCGCCCCCGAGGAGCTGTGGAACGAGCCCTCCATCGTCGCCGAGGCCCAGCGCCTCGCCGAGCAGACCGGGGCGCGGATCACCCAGACGGCCGACGTGGAGGAGGGCGTGTCCGGCGTCGACTTCCTCTACACCGACGTGTGGGTGTCGATGGGCGAGCCGAAGGAGCTGTGGGCCCAGCGCATCGACCAGCTCAAGGCCTACCAGGTGAACATGGACGTCGTCCGGGCCACGGGCAACCCGACCGTGCGGTTCCTGCACTGCCTGCCCGCCTTCCACGACCGCCGGACGACGGTCGGTGCCCAGCTCTACGAGGAGACGGGCATGGACGGCCTCGAGGTCACCGACGACGTGTTCGAGTCGCCGTACTCGATCGTGTTCGACCAGGCGGAGAACCGCATGCACACGATCAAGGCCCTCATGGTCGCGACGTTGGGAGACTGACGTGCGCATCGTGGCGTCACTCGGCGGGAACGCGCTCCTCCAGCGCGGGCAGAAGCCGGACGCGGAGGTCCAGGAGGAGAACGTTCGCCGCGCGGTCGGGGCGCTCGCGCCGCTGACCGAGGAGCACGAGCTGGTGCTGACGCACGGCAACGGCCCCCAGGTCGGTGTGCTCGCGCTGCAGAGCGCCTCGGACCCGAGGCTCTCCTCGCCCTACCCCTTCGACGTGCTGGGTGCCCAGACCCAGGGCATGATCGGCTACTGGCTGCTGCAGGCGATGCAGAACGCCCTGCCGGGGCGGCAGGTCGCGGCGATCATCAACCAGACGCTGGTCGCGGCCGCCGACCCCGCCTTCGCCGACCCGACCAAGTTCGTCGGCGAGATGTACACCGAGGAGGAGGCGCACCGCCTCGCCGCGGAGCGGGGCTGGACCGTCAAGCCCGACGGGACGGGGTGGCGCCGGGTCGTGGGCTCCCCGAGCCCGCACCGCGTGGTCGAGACCCGGCTCATCCGGTTGCTGCTGCAGAGCGGCGCGATCGTGGTGTGCGCGGGAGGCGGCGGAGTGCCCGTGATCCGCGACGAGCGAGGCGAGCTGACGGGCGTGGAGGCGGTGATCGACAAGGACCTGACCAGCTCGGTGCTGGCCGAGGCGCTCGACGCCGACATGCTCCTGGTCCTGACCGACGTCCCGCACGTCATGGTGGACTTCGGGACCCCGGAGCAGCGACCGGTGCACCAGGCCTCCCCGGGCACCCTGCGGGCCATCCCCTTCCCCGCCGGCTCGATGGGCCCCAAGGTCGAGGCGGTCTGCCGCTTCGTGGAGCTCACCGGCGGGACCGCCGCGATCGGCCGCCTCGAGGAGGCCCCGGCGATCCTGCGGGGCGAGTCGGGGACCGTCGTCACGCCCAGTGGCACCTACGACGGCCTTCCGGGCGAGGAGCGCAGCCGGCAGCGCTCGCTCGACGCGGTGGTGTCCTAGATGAGTCCGGGTGTGCTGGAACCTCCTGCGGCTCCCAGGGTGCCTCGACCGAACGCGGCGTCCTGACCATGGGGAGCGCCGGCGCGCAGCGATGGGTGACACCGGTCCTGGTCGGTGGGCACGAGAGCGCGTACGGCGCCGATCTGGCGCCGCTCGTCGGCCGGCTGCCCGGGGCGGTGGTCACCACCGCCGGGCGGTCTCTGGCCGAGGCTGTGTCGGCCAGCGTCGACATCGCGATCCCCGCCGTCGTGCTGCCGGTCACCTGGGGCCGCGATCCGGTGCTCGTTGCCGAGACCGCGAAGGTGCTGCGCTGGATCGGCGCCGAGACGGACGGGAGCGCGATCGCCCTGGCCGCGCCGTTCGGCACCCCCGACCACCTCGTCGCCTGGCTGCGACGGGCGGCCGCCGAGACCGCACGCAACCACGCCGCGGCGGGCGTCGTCGTCGCAGCCCCGGCGGCCAACCCCTTCGACGACGCCGAGCTGCACCGCCTCGCGCACCTGGTGCGCGCCCACGGCGCCGGCGTCCACGTCGAGGTGGCCTGCGTGGAGACCGACGCCGACGTGGCCGAGGCCGTGCGCCGCTCGAGCGTCCTGGGCTGTGAGCACGTGACGGTCGTCCCCGCCGGGTTCGCCCGGCGCGAGCCGACGGGGGCGGCGTGGGCTGGTGCGTCCTCCTACGGTCCGCTGCTCACCGACGACGCCCTGCTCGGCGTGATCGACCAGCGGATCGGCGCCGCCGATCGCGCTCTGGAGCACGGTGACGACGGGATCGCTGCCGGGCTCCGGGCCGACCGCGGCTATGGCCACGGCCACTTCCCCGGCCGGGAGGGCGACGACGGTGCCGCCGAGCAGGCGGACCGCCCACTGCCGCGAGAGCCGGCACCGGCCGGCAGCACTGCTCCGAGGCCCTGCTGTGCGCCGACTGAGGCGACAGCACGAACCGAACGAGCACCCACGCCAGGAGAGGACTCGAGGTGGATCAGATGACCCAGGAGAAGCTGCGGATCGGGATCGGCGGACCGGTGGGGTCGGGCAAGACGGCCCTCATCGAGGCGCTGGTGCCCCGCGTCATCGCAGCCGGGCGCACGCCGGCGGTGATCACCAACGACATCTACAGCCAGGAGGACGCTCAGCACGTACGGCTCCAGCTCGCCGGCATCCTGGACCCCGACCGCGTCCTGGGGATCGAGACGGGGGCCTGCCCCCACACCGCCGTCCGTGACGACCCGACGATCAACCTGGCCGCCGGCGCCGAGATGTTCGAGCGGCACCCGCAGGTCGACACCCTGCTCTACGAGTCCGGGGGCGACAACCTCACGCTCACCTTCTCCCCCGCCCTCGCCGACATCTTCGTGTTCGTGCTCGACACCTCCGAGGGCGAGTGCCAGCCGCGAAAGCGCGGACCGGGGATCACCGACTCCGACGTCCTCGTCATCAACAAGATCGACATCGCGCCGTACGTCCACACGAACCTCGACGTGATGGAGTCCGACGCCCGGTGGGTCCGCAACGGCAAGCCGGTCATCCTGACCGACGCGCTGACCGGCGACGGGGTCGACGTGCTGCTGGACCAGGTGCTGGCGCTGTGGGACGTCCGGCCGACGGTGCTCTCGAGATGAGCGTCGCCGCCGTGCCGGACCGGCCCCCGCGCGCGGGCCGGAGCTCGTCCGGCGCCACCAGCAGGCACCGCTGCTCCTCATGCGGGTGCTCTCCTGCGGCCCGGTGCGCCCGGCCATCCCCGTCACCCACCTGATGTCCTCCGGGGCCGGCATCCCCGCCCTCCGCCGACGATAGCCAGAAGGGGAGGCGATGGCGTGCAGCTCGTGCTCGAAGACGTCCACGTGCAGGGTCGTCGCGGCCCCCTCCTCCAGCTCGACGGGCTCACCGTGGAGACCGGGGAGGCGGTCCTCGTCGCGGGTGAGCCCGGCCAGGGGCACACCGCGCTCTCGCTGGTTCTCTCCGGCCGGCTGGCGCCCGCGGCCGGCCGCGTCGGGCTGGTCCACGACGACGGGACCGTCACCGTCGACCGCGCGGCACTGCGCCGGGTGAGCGCGATCGTCGACCTCCCCGCCGTGTCCGAGCCGGACGACGCCGTACCGGTCGCGACCGTGGTGGCCGAGGACCTCGCTCAGGCCCGACGACCCCTGCGGCCGGGCACGACCGGCTCCTGGCTCGCCGACCTGGGCACCGGCCTGGAGGGGAACGAGCGGATGGACGAGCTGCCCGGGATCCTGCGCACGTCGGTGCTCACCGCCCTGGCCGCCGAGGCACCCACCGTCCGGTTCCTCCTGCTCGCCCTGCCGGATCGGCACTGGGGCGAGCCGGTGCAGTGGTGGGGGCTCGCCCGCTCCTACGCCGCGGCGGGCTACGGCGTCCTCGTCCAGTGCACCCGGTCCTCGGCGCGCGACCTGGGGGCCACCTTGGCGCCCGCTCGGCGCACCACCCCGCTCGTGGCGATGCGCGCCCGTCCCGACCACCCCCACGCCGACGAGGAGGACCAGCCATGATCGCCCTGCGCCTGGCCATCACCGAGCTGCGCCGCATCACCGCCGGCTCGCTCCCGAAGCTGGCCGTGCTGGCGATGGTGGTCATCCCGTCGCTCTACGCCGGCCTCTACGTCTACGCCAACAAGGACCCCTACGGGGCCCTCGGCCGGATCCCCGCGGCCCTCGTCGTCCAGGACCGGGGAGCGACCGTCACCAGCCCGATCGACGGACGCACGCGCGAGCTCGACTACGGCGCCGAGGTCGCCGACCGGCTGCTCGACGGCGACGCGGGGTTCGGCTGGGTGCGGACCTCGGAGAGCGAGGCCGAGGACGGCGTCGCCTCGGGCCGCTACGACGCCGCCCTCATCATCGGCCCGGACTTCTCCGCGCAGCTCACCTCGACCGAGCGCTACCGGCCCCAGCAGACCAGCCTGCGGCTGGTGACCAACGACGCCACCAACTACCTGGCGACGACGATCGCGAAGACCATCGCCGGCCAGGTCCGCGACGAGCTGGCCAAGAAGGTCGGCACGAAGGCCGCCGACACGTTCCTGCGGGGCCTGCGGGTCATCCAGGCGGACCTGGCCAAGGG
>JAEZKN010000468.1 GCA_023415395.1 Actinomycetes bacterium | reverse complement strand
CCGGTGAGCAGGTCCGCCTCTTCCTGGTGCGGGACCACGCCGACGGTCCGCTTCGCGCCCGCTCGGCGGGCCGCCGCCAGGCTGAGCGAGCCGGACTTGCCGGCGCCACCGATCACGGACACGGTCGGCGCGTGCCCGCCCTCGGCGTACCCCTCGACGACGCGTGCGGTCAGCGCCGGGGCGCCGCAGACGTCCATGACCGACAGGCTCAGCTCGGCGGGCAGGTCGTCGGGGAGGACCGCGGCGATCGAGCGGCCGAACAGGACGGCGTACCCGTCGCACGGGACCTGCTCCCCGGCGCCGTCCCAGTCGCGCAGCCCGTCCTCGATGACGAGCGGCGTGAGGGTCAAGGACACCAGCGTCGCGACGCGGTCGCCGACGGCCAGGCCGAGGGGCGAGTCGGGACCGACCTCCTCGACCGTGCCGACGAGCATGCCACCGGAGCCGGTCTCGGGGTTCTGCATCTTGCCGCGGGTCCGGACGATCTCCAGCACCTCGGCGCGGACCGCGTCCCCGTCGCCGGCGTGCTTGCGCTCGAGCTGGCGGAAGGAGGCGGCGTCGAGGTTCAGCCGCTCCACGCGGATGCGGACCTCGTCGGGCCACAGGTCGTGCCGGGTGTCGAGCCGCTCGGCGGCCTGGGGCAGCCGGACGGCGTCGTCGAGGACCCGGTGCAGGCCGGTGGGATCGCTGGGCCGACTGTCGTCTCGGTCACGGGGGGCATCTCGCACAACGGCAGCCTAACGAAAGAATCTGCGGCGTGGCAGTCGACAGGCCGGAGAATCGCCTCCTACAGTGGGCGGGTGAGCATCGAGACCTCCATCGGCCTGGAGACCGGCCAGCCCTACCCGTACCGACGGGCCGAGCTGGTCGAGCCCGACTGGACACGCTTCCCCGGCTGGCGCGCCGTCACCGCCGAGGAGTGGGCGTCCGTGCAGTGGCAGCGTGCCCACTGCATCAAGAACGTCAAGCAGCTGCGCGAGCTGATGGGCGACCTGCTCGACGAGCGGTTCTACGCCGACCTCGAGCGCGACCAGGCCGAGCGGGCCACCATGTCGATGCTGGTGCCGCCGCAGATGATGAACACGATGGTGCCGCACGCGCTCGACCACGGCGGTCCTTCCGGCCCGGGGTCGCTGACCGAGGCGTTCTACGCCGACCCGGTCCGCCACTACATGATCCCGGTCTTCTCCGACCGCCGCACGGACTGGTCCTCTCACCCCCACGCCACCCGGGACTCGCTCCACGAGCACGACATGTGGGTGGCCGAGGGCCTCACCCACCGCTACCCGACGAAGGTCCTGGCCGAGCTCCTGCCGACCTGCCCGCAGTACTGCGGGCACTGCACGCGCATGGACCTGGTCGGCAACTCCACGCCGACCGTGGACAAGCTGAAGTTCCTCGGCAAGCCCACCGACCGTCTCGGCGCGATGCTCGACTACCTGCGCACCACACCGTCGGTGCGCGACGTGGTCGTGTCCGGCGGCGACGTCGCCAACATGCCGTGGCCGCGCCTGGAGGACTTCCTGACCCGGCTGCTCGAGATCGAGAACATCCGCGACATCCGGCTGGCGACCAAGGCACTCGTGGGCCTCCCCCAGCACTGGCTGCAGGACGACGTCCGCGCCGGCATGGAGCGCGTCGCCGGCACCGCCCGCTCCCGTGGGGTCTCGATCGCCATCCACACCCACGCCAACCACGCCAACTCGATCACCCCGCTGGTCGCCGACGCGTCGCGGGCGATGCTGGAGGCCGGCGTACGCGACGTGCGCAACCAGGGCGTGCTGCTCAACGGCGTCAACGCCGACCCGCACGCGCTGCTCGACCTCTGCTTCCGGCTGCTCGATGGCGCGCAGATCATGCCGTACTACTTCTACATGTGCGACATGATCCCGTTCTCGGAGCACTGGCGGGTCTCGGTCGCCGACGCCCAGCGGCTGCAGCACCACATCATGGGCTACCTGCCGGGCTTCGCGACGCCGCGCATCGTCTGCGACGTGCCGTTCGTCGGCAAGCGCTGGGTGCACCAGCTCGCCGGCTACGACACCGAGCGCGGCATCTCCTACTGGACCAAGAACTACCGCACCTCGATCGAGGCCGACTCCGCCGACGCCCTGTCGCGGACCTACGAGTACTACGACCCGATCCACACCCTCCCCGCCGCCGGCCAGGAGTGGTGGGCCCAGCACGCCGACCTCGACTCCGCCGCCCTCAAGGCGGCCGAGGTGGCCGAGGCGTCCCGGCGTACCGCCGCGCTGCAGGCCTGGTGACGCGGGCGCGCTGCGGTCGGGGTTTGGTCACCAACCGCAGGATTCCCGCCCGGATCTCTGCGGTTGGTGACCAAACCGCGTGCCCGTTCGGGGCCTCTCGAGGGTCCGCCGTGTGCCAGATCACATCCCCACCTGGATTGCTGGGCGCAAGCCAGACGTTCTGAGTTGCAATCTGCAACTGAGGAGTCCGGCCATGATGACCACGACCACCACGTCCCGGTCCCGGGACACCACGCGACGCACGCTCGGCCACCGCGGGGCCCTCTGGACCGCAGCGGCGGTCGCGGCCCTGAGCCTGTGGGCCAGCGCCGCGCCCACGGTCACCAACCCGCTCTACGCCTCGAGCTGGCACCTCACGCCCACGGCGACGACCGCGATCTTCGCGGTCTACCCCGTCGTCCTCGTGGTGTTCCTCCT
>JAEZKN010000451.1 GCA_023415395.1 Actinomycetes bacterium | reverse complement strand
GTCGATGACCGCGCTCGCGTCTCGGTCGGGCGCGTCCTTGGCCGCCAGGACCCACCGGTGACCCGCCGAGGTCTCGCGGCCGGCGTCACCGCCCCCCTCGGCCAGGGCCGCCGGGCCGGGCGCCACGGTCCCGAGGGCGAGCGCGACCGCCAGCGCGCCGACCAGCACCGTCGGGATCCCGGCCATGACGCCCTCCTCCTCCTGTCGCGGGAACTGCAGTCGACCGCTCGGACCGCGGGACCCGCATCGGTCACATGACTGCACGGGCAGCGACGGGGCGCTGGTCGTCGGCCTCCCAGGACGCCAGGGCGTCGCGCAGCGCCGCGCGGGACGTGATGCCGAGCTTGGGGAACGCGCGGTAGAGGTGCGCGCCGACGGTGCGCGGCGAGAGGAACCGCCTCTCCGCGATCTCCTTGTTCGACAGGCCGGACGCGGCCAACCGCGCGATCTCGAGCTCCTGCGCCGTGAGCTCGGCGACCCGGGCGCGGGCTCGGGAGGGCGTCACCGCCCGCAGCTCGGCCTCGGTCCGGTCGAGCCAGACGGTCGCACCCAGGTCGGCGAACAACGCTCGCGCGGTCGTCAGGTGCTCGCGTGCGCGGGTGGGCATGAGCGCACGACGCAGGTGCTCGCCGTACAGGAGGTGGACCCGAGCGAGGTCGAAGGGGTACGTCGCCGCACCGGGTGTGTGCAGCGCCTCCTCGAAGAGCTCCTCGGCCGAGGTCCCGGTGGCCAGCAGCGCGGCAGCGGCACGGACGTGGAGCACGAGTCGGGGAGAGCCCTCGAGTCGGTCGAGCGACGCCAGGGACGCGGTGGCGTGCGCGGCTGCCTCGTCGACGTGCCCGCTGCGCAGCCCCGCCTCCGCGAGGTCGAGGAGGAACCAGAGGACCTCCGGCGCCGCGGGCGGGGTCGACCCCGGCTCCACCGCCGAGGTCACCTCCCGGTAGGCGTGGGCGAAGTCCCCGCGCCCCAGCGCAGCGACGACGGTGACGTGGAGCAGGAAGAGGCCGGCCCCGTCGAGCGGGGCCTCGGCGGACTCGGCGACGGGCTGCTGTGCGGTCATGGCTCGATCGTCGGCCCGGCAAGGGCGGGTTCGCGTCCGCCAGGTGCACAGTCTGTCGACCCACCGGCCTCGCGCGGGGCGGAGTCGATTGACCGATGCCCGGGGGCCGCCCGGGTTCCTAGGTTCGGGTCCGACCCCGGATCGAGGAGGACGACGATGGTCCGTGAGCTGGCGATGGCGCTGCTGCCCGTGTTCCTGACGCTCGTCGTCGGCTACCTCGCGGGACGCCTCGGGGCCGTGGACAACAAGGACGTCGACTCGCTCGACAAGCTGGTGACGACCTACACCGTGCCGGCGGCCCTGTTCGTCTCGATCACCGCCACCGAGGACGACCAGGTCATCGCCCACCTCGACTACATGGCGGTGTTCACGACCTGCATGGTCGTCCTGTACGTGGCGACCTGGTGGTGGGAGCGGCGGATGTTCGGAAGCGACCAGGTGGTCGCGTCGGTCCAGGCGCTCACGGTCGCCTTCCCCAACATGGCGGCGGTCGCGCTCCCCCTCGCCGCGTCCGTGATCGGCCCGCAGGGCGCGATCGCCGTCGCCATGGGCATCGCGGTCGGGACGCTGACCATCACGCCGTTCACCCTCGCCGTCCTCGAGGCCGCGAGCGGGGGCGCCGATGCCCGACTGACGCCCCACGGACTCGGCTCCGCTCTGCTCAGGTCGATGCGCAAGCCGATCCTCTGGTCCCCCGTGCTCGCCTTCGCGGTGGTGCTGTCCGGTCTCCGGGTGCCGAGCATCGTCGAGGCGAGCCTGTCGCCGCTGAGCGCCGCGGCGATCGGAGCGTCGCTGTTCATCACCGGGCTGATCGTCTCCGCGGACCGGGCCCACCTCGACTCCGAGGTCGCGCTCGGCGTGAGCGCGAAGAACGCCGTCATGCCGGTCCTGGCGTGGGGCCTGTGCGTCCTGCTCGGGATCGACCGGCTCTCGACCGTCGAGGCGATCCTGCTGGCCGCCGTCCCGTCGGGGTTCTTCGGGCTGGTGTTCGCCGACGGGTACGGCAGGCGGCCCCGCGTGTCGGCCTCGACGGTCATCGTGTCCACGGTGCTGAGCATCGGCACCCTCGCGGTGGTGATCGCCCTGCTGCCCTCACCCGGATGACGCGGCGTCGTCCTCCAGCACGCGGTAGAGCTGGCCCCGGGAGGAGATGTCGAGCTTCGCGAACACCTTCTTCAGGTGGTACTGCACCGTCCGGCTGCTGATGAACAGCCGGGCCCCGATCTCCGGGTTCGACAGCCCGTCGCGGGCCAGCCGGGCGATCTGCGCCTCCTGCGGGGTCAGCGCCTCGACGCCTTCGACGACCGCCGACGGCGTCCGCCTGCGCGCCGTCTCCCCGGTCGCCGCCAGCTCTCGCCGCGTCCGCTCGGCGAACCCGGCCATCCCCATCTCCTCGAACATCGCGTACGCCGTGCGCAGCTGCTCCCGGGCGTCCAGCCGTCGCCCGCGGCGACGCAGCCACTCGCCGTACAGCAGGTGCGTCCGCGCCACCTGCGCCCTGATGGGGGTGCGCCTCAGCCGGTCGACCGACTCCTGGTACAGCGCGTCGGGGTGGTCGCCGTCGCTCGCCAACGCACGGATCCGTGCGTCGAGCCCCAGCGCCCACTCGGTGCGCGTGGCGCTGGTGCGCTCCGCCATCCAGTCGACCGTCGCCTGGACGGCGGCGGCGTCGCCCGCGCGGGCGGCGGCCTCGGCCAGCTCCGGGACGACCTCGGGCCCGAACCCGGGCAGGTCGTGCTCGAACAGCTGCCAGCCGAGGTCTCGAGCCTCCTGGTAGCGACCCATGCTGTTGTGCAGCACCACCTCGCCGTACTCGACAGCGACCCAGAGCTCGACCGAGCCGGCGTCGAGGGCCTTCTGCGCCACCCGCCGGGTGAGGGTCATCGCCTCGGCCTCTCGCCCCTGCCACGCAGCGAGGATCGCCGCGCTGTAGTCGTAGGGCGGATTGCCGCTCGCGCCCGCGATGAGGCGTTCCTCGTCCATCAGCCGCGCGGTCCCGGCCAGGTCACCGGACAGCAGGCAGGTCCCCGCGAGCATGTTGAGCGCGTCCTGCAGCTGCGCCAGGGCGCCCAGCTCACGGGCCAGCGCCACCTGCTTGGTGGTGATCAGCCGCCAGGCCTCGAAGTCCCACATCTCGATCGCGATCTGCGATCCGAAGCTGCCGTGCTCGAACCACTTCTGGTGACGCTCGGCCTCGGTGCCCTCGGGAAGCGCGAGGATGGCGTCGAGGGCGCCTCGCAGCACCGGTGCCGCCGGTGCGTGTCCCTCGGCCAGCAGCAGGGCCAGGCCGTCGAGCAGCAGGTCCACGGGGCGCGGCGGCTGCGGCCCGGGCGGCGCTCGGAGGGCGATGCGCGCCGCGGCCTCACCTCCTTCGGTGCTGCTCTTCCCGGCGAAGAGTGCCTCCAGGTGGATCTCGCGCGCGGTGACCGCGTCGATCGGATCCATCAGCGCGACCGCACGCCGGAACAGGTCGACCGCCTTGTCGAAGGCGCTCCGGGAGGCACAGACCCGCCCCCGGAGGCGGAAGACCTCGGCCTGCTGCCTCGGCTCGAGCGCGGAAGCCTCGACCGCGGCCAACAGCTCCTCGGCCGCGTCCACGGCTCCGGCGTCGTGCTTGGCCCGGGCGGCAGCCACCAGGCGCTCGGCGCGGTGCTCCGGGTCCGGCGTCAACAGGGCGGCGCGCTCGAGGAAGGCCGCCTGGGCGGCGAGGCCGCCGCGACGCTGCGCC
>JAEZKN010000443.1 GCA_023415395.1 Actinomycetes bacterium | reverse complement strand
TGCTTCTGGTCCGGCCGCCGGCGGCCCCCCGCGACGCCGTACTGCTCCATCAGGTCGGCGAGCGGCACGAGGAGCGTGCCCGACACGCGGCCGGCGGTCGGCGCGATGCCGACGTACTTCCGGCCGTCCTTCTGGTCGTGGACGCCGATGTGGTCGCGGTGGCCGGTCGGTGACTCGGGGGACGGGTTGGAGACCAGGGCCCGGCCGAGGTACTCGTTCTCCATCACCTCGCGGAACTTCTCCACGCCCCAGTCCGCGACGAGGAACTTCAGCCGGGCCCGCGAGCGCAGCCGGCGGTAGCCGTAGTCGCGGAAGATCGAGGCCACGGCCTCCCACGCGTCCGGGACCTCGTCCAGCGGGATCCAGACGCCCATCTTCTGGGCCAGCATCGGGTTGGTGGACAGGCCGCCGCCGACCCACAGGTCGAAGCCCGGGCCGTGCTCGGGGTGCACCGTGCCGACGAACGCGATGTCGTTGATCTCCGGCGCCACGTCGTGCGAGGGGTGACCGGTCAGCGCGGTCTTGAACTTGCGGGGGAAGTTCGAGAAGTCGGGGTTGCCGATGTAGCGCCGCTCGATCTCCTGCAGCGCCGGGGTGCCGTCGATGATCTCGTCGACCGCGACGCCGGCGACCGGGGAGCCGAGGAACGGCCGCGGCGAGTCGCCGCACGCCTCGAGGCTGTGCAGTCCGGTGGCGTCGAGCCGCTCCCAGATCGCCGGGACGTCCTCGACGCGGATCCAGTGGTACTGGATGTTCTCGCGGTCGGTGACGTCCGCGGTGTCCCGGGCGAAGTCGACGCCGATCTGCCCGAGCGTGCGGACCGTGTGGGGCGAGAGCAGCTTGCCGTCGGAGCGGACCCGCAGCATGAAGTAGCGGTCGTCGAGCTCCTCCTCATCCAAGATGGCGGTCTTGCCACCGTCGATGCCGGGCTTGCGCTGGGTGTAGAGGCCCATCCAGCGGAAGCGGCCGCGCAGGTCCGCGGGGTCGATCGAGTCGAAGCCCCGCTTGGAGTAGATGTGGAGGATCCGGTCGCGGACGTTGAGCGGGCTGTCGTCCTTCTTGGACTGCTCGTTCTTGTTCAGCGGCTCGGTGTAGCCCAGCGCCCACTGGCCCTCGCCGCGCTTGGGGCGGGGGATCTCGGTGCGCTCGGCGCGCTTGGCGGTGAAGCGGGGGTCGGACATGTGTGGCGGTTCCTCGACGGTCCTGGAGCGGTCGGCGCGCGACCTGCGACCGGCGCCGTTGCCGGGAGGTCAGCGGCCACGGGGGCGGCTGGTCAGGAGTGCCAACACATCGAGCTGCGCGTGCGACCGAAGTCCACGTGGCGTCGGACCACGAGGTGCTTGTGCGTCGCAGCGAAGGTCATGTCAAGGAGTCTCAGGGGTCGGACGGCCCGCCCACAACTCGAAATCTCATGGAATGAGACTTATGCCCGCGATGTGAGACGGCGTGAACCGGGTCCGCGGTCAACCGCCGGACGAGTGCGATCCAGGTCACACCGGCACCACCACTACGCTTCTGCGCATGAGCGACGAGCGCATCGATTCCCTGACCAGCAGCGCGTACCGCCAGGCTCTCGAGGTCATCGCCTCGGTCGAGCCGCGGATCGCCGAGGCGACCCGCCAGGAGCTCGTCGACCAGCGAGGTTCGCTCAAGCTGATCGCGAGCGAGAACTACGCCTCGCCGGCCGTGCTCCTCACGATGGGCACCTGGTTCAGCGACAAGTACGCCGAGGGCACGATCGGCCACCGCTTCTACGCCGGCTGCCAGAACGTCGACACCGTCGAGGCCCTGGCGGCCGAGCACGCGCGCGAGCTGTTCGGCGCGGAGTACGCCTACGCCCAGCCGCACTCGGGCATCGACGCCAACCTGGTCGCCTTCTGGTCGATCCTCGCCCACCGCGTCGAGGGCCCCTGGCTGGAGAAGTACGGCGCCAAGAACGTCAACGACCTGACCGACGAGGACTGGGAGACGCTGCGCCACGAGCTCGGCAACCAGCGCCTGCTCGGCATGGCCCTCGACGCCGGCGGCCACCTGACCCACGGCTTCCGCCCCAACATCAGCGGCAAGATGTTCCACCAGCAGCAGTACGGCACGGACCCCGAGACCGGCCTGCTCGACTACGACGCCGTGCGCGCCAAGGCCAAGGAGTTCAAGCCGCTCGTGCTGGTGGCGGGCTACTCGGCGTACCCCCGCCGCGTGAACTTCGCCAAGATGCGCGAGAGCGCCGACGAGGTCGGCGCCACCCTCATGGTCGACATGGCCCACTTCGCGGGCCTGGTGGCGGGCAAGGTGTTCACCGGCGACGAGGACCCGGTGCCCCACGCCCACGTGGTCACGACCACGACCCACAAGTCGCTGCGAGGCCCGCGCGGCGGCATGGTGCTGGCCACGGAGGAGTACGCCGCCAGCGTCGACCGCGGCTGCCCGATGGTGCTCGGCGGCCCGCTGTCGCACGTCATGGCGGCCAAGGCCGTCGCGCTCGCCGAGGCCCGCCAGCCCGCGTTCCAGTCCTACGCCCAGCAGGTCGCCGACAACGCCCAGTCGCTCGCCGCCGGCTTCACCTCGCGCGGCGCGGACCTGGTCACCGGCGGCACCGACAACCACCTGGTGCTGCTCGACGTCTCGTCCTTCGGCCTCAGCGGCCGCCAGGCCGAGTCCGCGCTGCTCGACGCGGGCGTGGTCACCAACCGCAACTCGGTCCCGCAGGACCCGAACGGCGCCTGGTACACCTCCGGCATCCGGCTCGGCACGCCGGCGCTGACCACGCGCGGCTTCGGCCACGAGGAGTTCGACCGGGTCGCCGAGCTCATCGTCGAGGTCCTCCGCAACACCGAGCCCGGCACGACCAAGGACGGGCGGCCGTCCAAGGCGTCGTACTCCCTGGGCGACGGCGTGGCCGCCAAGGTCCGCGACGCGTCGGCGGAGATGCTCGACAAGCACCCGCTCTACCCGGGCATCGACCTGTCCTAGCGGTTAGCGCGGCCATGCCCGGGGTACGCCCCGGGCATGGCTGACATCTCGGGGAAGCCGACGCCTCCCAAGAACCGCACCCACTGGCTCTACATCGCGGTCATCGTCGCCGTGGCGGCCGGGATCGTCGTCGGGATGCTCTTCCCCGACTTCGCGGTGGAGCTCAAGCCGCTCGGCGAGGCCTTCGTCGGGCTGATCACGATGATGATCCAGCCCGTCATCTTCTGCACGATCGTGCTCGGCGTCGGGTCGGTGGCGAGCGCCGCGAAGGTCGGCAAGGTCGGCCTGGGGGCGCTGCTCTACTTCGTGCTGATGTCGACCTTCGCGCTGACGATCGGGCTGGTCGTCGGCAACCTGCTGCACCCCGGCGACGGGCTGAACCTCGACGACACCACGGCCGCGGCGGGAGCGGCCCAGGCCGAGGAGGGGCACGCCAGCACGACGGACTTCCTGCTCGGGATCATCCCCGACTCGCTCTTCTCCTCGCTCACCTCCGGCGACGTCCTCCAGACGCTGCTGGTCGCGCTGCTCATCGGCTTCGCCCTCCAGCAGATGGGCGCGTCCGGCAAGCCGATCCTCACCGTCGTCGAGTACGCCCAGAAGCTGGTCTTCCGGGTGCTGGCGATGATCATGTGGGCCGCGCCGATCGGCGCGTTCGGCGCGATCTCCGCGGTGGTCGGCGAGACCGGCGTCGACGCGCTGAAGAGCCTGGCGGTGCTGATGGTCGGCTTCTACGTGACCTGCGTGATCTTCGTCTTCGGCGTGCTCGGCACCGTCTTGAAGGTCTTCACCGGCGTGAACATCTTCGCGCTCTTCAAGTACCTCGCCCGCGAGTTCCTGCTGATCCTGGCGACCTCCTCCTCGGAGTCGGCCCTGCCGCGGCTGATCGCGAAGATGGAGCACGCCGGCGTCGACCGGACGACCGTCGGCATCGTGGTGCCGACCGGCTACTCCTTCAACCTCGACGGCACCGCGATCTACCTGACGATGGCGACGCTCTTCATCGCCGAGGCCTTGGGCGACCCCCTCAGCATCGGGTCCCAGATCTCGCTGCTGGTCTTCATGGTGATCGCCTCCAAGGGCGCCGCCGGCGTCACCGGCGCCGGCCTGGCCACGCTGGCCGGCGGCCTCCAGTCGCACCGACCGGAGCTGGTCGACGGCGTGGGGCTGATCGTCGGCATCGACCGGTTCATGTCCGAGGCGCGGGCGCTCACGAACTTCGCCGGCAACTCCGTCGCCACGGTGCTCATCGGCACCTGGACCGACGGTGTCGACCGGGAGCGGCTCGACCGGGTGCTCGCCGGTGACCTGCCCTTCGACGAGGCCACGATGATCGACGACGTGCCCGCCGAAGTGCCCGCGGACGACGCCGGGGCTCAGCGCGAGACGGCGTCGATCTCCAACCGCACGTAGTCGACGACCGGCTCGGCCATCGCCCGGCGGACCTCGGTCACGAAGTCGGCCCGGTCGTCCTCCGGCAGCGCGTCCAGCTTGGAGCCGAGGACGACGGTCGCCAGGTAGCGCTCGAGCACCGCAGGGTCCTCGCAGCGGAACGGGTCCTCGCGCAGCACCACCGAGCGGACCTCGAAGCCGGTGGCCTCGAGCCGGGCCCGGGTGTCGTCCTCGCCGGCGAACTCCCAGCCGTCGTGCGGCTCGCCGGTGACCTGGGCGAGCGCGCGGTTGACGACGGCGACGTTGCCGCGGCCGCCGCAGTCGGTCGTCAGCGTCGCGCCGGGCCGCATCGCGGCGCGCAGGTTGCGGAAGAGGCCCTCGTGGTCGCGGATCCAGTGGAACGCCGCCACGCTCATGACCGCGTCGACCGGCTCGTCGAGCGGCAGCGGCTGCGTCAGGTCGGCGCGGAGGAGCGCCGCGCGGTCGCCGAGCCGCTCCCGCGCCTGGTCGAGCATCTGCTGCGACCCGTCGATCCCGACCATCCGCACCCCGGGCCACCGCTCGAGCAGCGCCGCGGCGTCGCGTCCGGTGCCGCACCCCGCGTCGAGCACCCGCTCGTTTCCGCGCAGGCCCATCCGGTCCAGCACCCACTGCCCCCACGCGACGTGGGGGAGCGGCAGTGCGTCGTACGAGGCGGCGTCCCACTCGCGGGTGCTGGTCATGGGGCGACCCTAGGAGACGACGGGGGTGGCGCGCTCCACGATCTCGCGGAGGTCGCCTCCCTCGAGCGCGCCGAAGGTGCCGTCGAAGGACGAGCCGAGGCGGGAGGCGCAGAAGACGTCGGCGACCTCGCCCGGGGCGAAGCGCACCAGCAGCGATCCCTGCAGCACGGCGGCCATCCGGCCCGCGAGCCGACGGGCCTGCGCCTCCAGCCGGCCCGGCTCGCCCATCAGCGAGCCGAGCATCGCCAGCGTGTCGTCGACGGCCCGGTCCAGGCGCGGGTCGCCGCCGCGGGCCCGGCCGACCTCGGTGATCCACGCGTCGAGCACCTCCGGCTCACGGCCCAGCGCACGCAGGACGTCGAGCGCGTTGACGTTGCCCGAGCCCTCCCACACGGAGTTGAGCGGGGCCTCGCGGTAGAGCAGCGGCAGTCCGGACTCCTCGACGTAGCCGTTGCCGCCCAGGCACTCCAGGGCCTCGGCGACGAGGAACGGGGCGCGCTTGCAGACCCAGAACTTCGCGAGCGGGAGCGCGATGCGGCGCAGGGCGGCCTCGTGCGGGTCGTCGACCGCGTCGACCGCCGCAGCGAGCCGCATCGCGATCGCGGTCGCAGCCTCGGCCTCGCCGGCGAGGTCGGCGCGCCCGTTCTGCATCAAGGGCTTGTCGGCGAGCCGTGCTCCGAACGCCGAGCGGTGGGCGGCGTGCCAGGTGGCCTCGTTGACCGCCCGCCGCATCAACGACGTCGAGCCGAGGACGCAGTCCAGCCGCGTGGCCGCGACCATCTCGATGATCGTGCGGACCCCGCGGCCCTCGTCGCCGAGACGCTGGGCGACGGTGCCATCGAACTCGAGCTCGGAGGAGGCGTTGGACCGGTTCCCGAGCTTGTCCTTGAGGCGCACCACGTCGAGCTGGTTGCGGGTGCCGTCGGGCAGCACCCGCGGCACGACGAAGCAGCTGAGCCCGCCGGGGGCCTGGGCGAGGACGAGGAACACGTCGTTCATCGGGGCGGAGGTGAACCACTTGTGGCCGTGGAGCGTGTACTCCCCGTCGACCGAGGTCGGTCGCGCGACCGTCACGTTGGTGCGGACGTCGGAGCCGCCCTGCTTCTCGGTCATGCCCATG
>JAEZKN010000415.1 GCA_023415395.1 Actinomycetes bacterium | reverse complement strand
GCCATCGCCTCGGCCGCGACCAGACCGTAGGGCTCGTCCCACGCCGGGGTCACGACGGCGACCGCTGCCCGGCCGAGCAGCCGCGCGAGCGCCCGGTGGTCGAGGTGGCCGACGTGCACCGCGTCCGCGGCGAGGCGCGGGGAGATCTCCTCGTCGAAGTAGGCCTCGTCCGGCACCGGCCCGGCCAGCACGATCGGCAGGCTGGCGGCGCGGGCCGCGTCGATCGCCAGGTGCGGTGCCTTCTCCCGGACCAGCCGCCCGGTCCACACCGCGGGGCCGCCGCCGGGTCCCGGCGTCCACGCCTCGGTGTCGACGCCGTTGTGGATCGGCCTGCTCGGCACGATGTGCGCCCACGACCGCGACGTCGCCGCGCTCACGGCCACGAAGGTGGAGCTGGCCGGAGCGGTCGCGATCGCCGACTCCAACCACGGGATCGGCGGCGTGTGCAGCGTGGTGAGCACCGGCGTCGCCAGCATCGGCGCCATCGCCACGGGGAGGTGGTGGAGGCTGTTGTTGTGCACCACGTCGTAGCGCCCCGGCGACCTGGCCAGGTCGAGCATCAGCCCGAGGTAGGCGTGGTGCTCGGCCATCCACACCTCCGAGGGTGCGTTGACGTCGCCCCGGGCCGCCGCGCTGGCGACGAAGGGTACGGCGGGCAGCTCGGTCACCGGCAGGTCCGGGTCCGAGCCCGCGGCGGCGAAGAGCGTCACCTCGTGACCGCGGCGGACGAGCTGGCGGGCCAGCCCGTGGGTGAGCGCCTCCAGGCCGCCCGCGAACGGCTCCCGCACCGGGTGCCGGCTCGATCCGATGAGGCAGATGCGCAACCCGGTCACCTCGCGATCGAGCGGTAGAGGGCCTCGTGCGCGTGGGCGACCGCGTCGCGCTGCTCCCGGCGCTCCTCGACCGACGCGCCGAGCTGGGGCCGGTGCGCGTGGGCGGTCCGGATCGACCGCTCGAGCGACGCCGCGTCGTAGGACGTCTCGTCGTGGGTGTAGCCGAGCACCGGCCCCTGCTCGGCGAAGTAGCCGCAGCTCGGCGCGACCACGGTCGTGCCGAGGTCGCGGCAGGCCTCGAGCCAGCCGGAGTGGGTTCCGAAGCGGTAGGGCAGCACGGAGACGTCGAGCGACCCGAGGTAGTCCCAGAGCTCCCGGTCGGACAGGTAGTCGTGCACGTGGAGCTCGACGTCGCCGCGCTCCTCGGCGTCGCGGAGGTACGTCGCCAGCCGGTCGTCGCGACGCCGGCCGTCGTCGTCGAGCACGTCGCGGTGCGCGTTGACCTGGAGCACCGCTCCGGGGAGGTCGCGCACCGTCTCGACGAGCGTGGGCAGGATCCGCAGCGGGTCCATGCTCGCCCGCAGGCTCTTCACGTGCAGGCCGACGCGGAAGGCGTCCTCGCCCCGCGCCGCGCTGCGGCCCTGGAGCTCCTCCATCGTGGGCAGGTCGACGACGTGCGGGTGCGGCAGCACGCTCGCCGTACGCCCCCACCGCCGGGCGATCTCCTCGGCCGCGCCGGGCGTCAGCGTGATCAGCTCGTCGGCGGCCGGCACGAGCACGTCGAGCTGGGCGTCGTGCAGCGCCCGCTCCTCGTGGTGCGGGTTGCGCAGGTCGTGGACGGTGAAGACGAAGGGCTTGTCGCGCTCGCGGAGGACCGACACGAGCTCGGCGAGGCTCTCGGGCGAGCAGGCGTCGAAGCCGAAGTGCAGGTGGAACACGTCGAAGTCAGCACCCGCCGCCCAGTCCGGTCGGAGCATCACCGGCGGCCACCAGACCGCGCCCGCGGGAGCGCTGGGGCGCTCCGGGTCGGGGTCGTCGAGCCGGTGGACGGTCGCGCCGCCCTCCGGGTCGAGGTGCCGGACGTAGACGTGTCCCGAGGGCACGGAGGCCACGGTGAGCGTGGCGCGGCGGGGCAGGGGCGCCCGCAGGTCGGTGGTCGTCGTCACGCCGCCGGGTACCCACGTTGGCCACTCGACACCGGACCATGGGGTGAAATGCCCAGCGCCCGCCGAGGCGGCGCAGGAGGGATCAGCTCAGCGAGGTGTCGATCGTGCGCGTCCGGTCGGGCTCGAAGCCGTGCCGCATGCCCCACGCGACCGCCTGCGACCGCCGCGCGACGCCGATCTTGCGGTAGCCGGTGCGGATGTAGGTCTTCACCGAGTTGATCGACAGGTAGGTCCGCTCCGCGATCTCCTGGTTGCTCAGCCCCTGGGTGATCAGCGCCAGCACCTCGGACTCGCGGGGGCTGAGGCCGTGCTCGCGCCCCGGCCAGTCCCCCGCGTCCGGGTTCTCGACGCCGTGGCCGGGGTCGCGCGGCGCGACGGTCTCGCCGTCGTGGACGGCCTCGATCGCGGAGACGATCTCCTCGGCGGACAGGCCCTTGGAGAGGTAGCCGCACGCGCCCCGGTCGATCGCCTTGCGGACCACGGCCTCCTGGAGGGTCCAGCTGAAGATCACCACCCGCGCGTCGCTGTCGCGCACCAGGTCCTCGAGGTCGACGCCGTCGCCCTGGATCTGGCTGAAGGTGTCATAGAGGATCACGTCGACGTCGCTGACCACCGGGACCCCGGAGTCGAGCTCGACCACGCACACCCGCTCGTGGTGCGGGGCGAGCATGGCGGCGACACCGGCAACGACGATCTCGTAGTCGTTGACGATCGCCACCCGGATCGGGGCGCTGGGCATGGATCAACTCTAGTGTGACCGGTCCGACACGCGCGGCAATGCAGGGTTCCGGCGCCGTCGGGCGATAGAAAGGACGTGGCCCCGCTTGGTATGAGCTCGCGGGGCCTATTACATTTCGCGGCCCGCGAGGTACGCGTCGATCTCCCCGACGATCCGCGCCTTCACGTGGTCCTCGGCGAAGGACGAGCGCACCGCCGTGCGCGCCAGCTCGGCGACGCCGGCCTCGTCGAGGTCGAGCAGGTCGGCGGCGATCTCGTACTCCCGGTTGAGCGACGTGCCGAACATCGGCGGGTCGTCGCTGTTGACGGTGATGGTGACGCCGGCGTCGCGGAAGGCCCGGATCGGGTGCTCCTCCAGCGTGGGTACGGCGCGGGTCGCGATGTTCGACGACGGGCAGACCTCCAGCGGGATGCCGGCGTCGGCGAGGTGGGCGAGCAGCTCGGGGTCCTGCGCGGAGGAGGTCCCGTGGCCGATCCGCTCCGCGCCGAGCAGCCGCAGCGACTCCCAGACGGTCGCGGGACCGGTGGTCTCGCCGGCGTGCGGCACGCTGCGCAGACCCGCGGCCCGCGCCGCTCGGAAGTGCGGCTCGAACTGCGCCCGGCCGACCCCGATCTCCGGGCCGCCCAGCCCGAAGCCCACCAGGGCGTCGGGGCGGTGGCTCAGCGCGTAGTCGAGCGTGGCGTCGGCCGATGGGACGCCGGCCTCGCCCGGGATGTCGTAGATCCAGCGCAGCACCAGGCCGAAGTCGCGCTCGACCGCGACCCGCGCGTCCTCGATCGCCTCGGTGTAGGCCTCGATCGGCATGCCCAGGTCGTCGGCGTCGGGACGCACGGAGGTGAAGGGCGTGCAGGTGAGCTCGGCGTAGCGCAGGCCCTGCCCCATGGCCATCTCGCGGCCGACCTCGTGGGTCAGGTAGCGGATGTCCTCCGGCGTGCGGATCAGGTCGACGACGGCGAGGTAGACCTCGATGAAGTGCGCGAAGTCGCGGAACTCGAAAAACCGGCGCAGCTCGTCGGGGTCGCTCGGGACCGTGCCCGGGTGGCGCGCCGCCAGCTCGGACACGATCCGCGGCGAGGCGGACCCGACGTGGTGGACGTGCAGCTCGGCCTTCGGGAGGCTCGCGATGAAGTCGGACATGCTCACCCGCCGGAGTCTGGCAGGGCTGCGGGCGAGCCGCCGAACCGACGGCTACTGCAGCTGCTCGACCAGGTTGTCGGCCATCTCCTCGACCGTCCGGCCGTCCTGGAAGACCTCGCCGTCGAGCACGATCGTCGGGGTGCCCCGCACGCCGGCGTCCTGCGCCGCCTGGGTGGCGTCCTCGACCCACTGCTCGCCCTCGCCGTTCTCGATGGCGTCCTTGATGTCGGCCTCGTCGGCGCCGGCCTCGACGGCGAGGTCGATCAGCTCGGCGTTGTCGGGGAACGGGCCGGACTCCGAGGGCTGGTTCTCGAAGAGCAGGTCGTGGAACTTCTTCGCGACCTCCGGGCCGGACTTCTCCAACACGATCGAGAAGGCCCCGGCCGAGCGCGGCGAGTAGTCGCTGATGCGGCCGAGGAGGTTGAACGGGCGGTACTCCACCTGCACCTTGCCCTCCTCCGCGAGCCGGGTGAGGTCCTCCCGGGTCGCGCGCTCGAGGTCACCGCAGTAGGGGCACAGGAAGTCCTCGTAGATCACCACGGTGTGGGGGGCGTCGTCGGGCCCGAGGGTCAGGCCGAACTCGCTGTTGGCCGCCGGGGCGGAGACGTCGTCGGTGGTGTCGAGCGACCGGGAGATGAGGAAGCCTCCGCCGACGATGACGAGCAGGGCCAGGACGACCCCACCGATCATCAGGTTCCGGCGGCGGCTCTCCTGGCGCTGCTGCTGCTCCAGGGCAGCGGCGGCGCGGGCGGCGCGGTCGGTGGCGCGGTTCTTCTTCGACATCACGGTCCTTCTGGTGCGGGACGCGCGAAGAGTCGCGCGTCCAGGGACAGCCGCGTGGACGGGATCCACGCGAGGAACAAGGAGAGCAGGAGCAGGGCGGCGTCGCGGGCGATCTCCCACGGGTACTTGTCGGCCGCGTTCGGGTCGTAGCCCCCGCCGCCGAAGCAGCCGCAGTCGATGGTCATGCCGCGCGCCCAGACCGAGGCGATCCCGACGATGAAGAGCGCGAAGAGCACCGCCGAGACGACGGCCGCACCGCGCGTGAGCAGGCCGAGGACCAGCATCGCGCCGACGACGACCTCGATCACGGGGAGCAGCTGGCCGACCGGCTGGACGAGCGACCCGGGGAGGAGCTCGTAGGCACGGACGGCGGCCACGGACTGAGCGGGGTCGAGGAGCTTCGCCCCGCCGGCGTACAGCCAGACGGCGCCCAGCACGAGGCGCGCGACGAGCCCTCCCCACTCCTTCACGTCCCCGACCCTAGGGGCTGAGCCTGAACCGTCACTGAGACGAAGGTCCCGAGCCCCGCCGACTAAAGTGACCTGCGTGAACGAGCGACTGGTCTGGATCGACTGTGAGATGACCGGGCTCGACCTCGGCGCCGACGCGCTGATCGAGGTCGCCGCCCTGGTCACCGACTTCGACCTGAACGTGCTCGGCGACGGCGTCGACCTGATCATCAAGCCGCCGGCCGAGGCGCTCGAGCAGATGAACGACTTCGTCCGCGAGATGCACCAGACCTCGGGCCTGCTCCGCGAGCTCGAGTCGGGCATCTCCCTCGCCGAGGCCGAGGAGCAGGTGCTCGCCTACGTCAAGCAGTACTGCCCCGACGGCAGCCGGCCGCCGCTGGCCGGCAACACCGTCGCGACCGACCGCTCGTTCCTGGCCCGCGACATGCCGGACCTCGAGACGTTCCTGCACTACCGGATCGTCGACGTCTCCTCGATCAAGGAGCTCTCGCGCCGCTGGTTCCCCCGGGCCTACTTCCAGGCACCCGCCAAGCGCGGCAACCACCGGGCGCTCGCCGACATCCAGGAGAGCATCGAGGAGCTGCGCTACTACCGCGAGGCGGTCTTCGTGCCCTCCCCCGGCCCCGACAGCGACGCCGCCCGCGCGATCGCCCTCAAGCACGGCGGCTCGCTCACCGGCCTCACCGGCGAACCCGATTCCGCAGATCAGGGCTGACTCCCCTACACTCTTCCCCGGTCCTCGACCTCGGTCGGGTTCCGCTTGGTGGGTATAGCTCAGCTGGTAGAGCGCTGCGTTGTGGTCGCAGATGTCGCGGGTTCGAGTCCCGTTACTCACCCCACTGCTCAGGGCCGCCGTCGGACGACGGCGGCCCTGAGCGATTTCCGGGGAGCTTCCGGAGCCGGTCACGCCGGCAGCGTGACGACGAACCGGGCGCCCGCGGCGCACGGCTCGTAGCGGACCTGCCCGCCGTGCGCCCCCACCAGCGTGTGCACGATCCAGAGTCCGAGGCCCACCGACTGCGGTGAGGTGTCCGCGGTCGAGAACCGGTCGAAGAGGAACGGCACGTCCGCGTCCGGTACGCCGTCGCCGTGGTCCTCGACCGCCACCTCGACCCCGCCCGGCGCGGCGGCGGCGCTGATGACGACGGGCGGGCGGCCGTGGCGCAGGGCGTTGCTGGTGAGGTTGAACAGCACCTGCTCGAGCCGGTCGGCGTCGCCGCGCACGACCAGGCCAGGGTCGACGTCGACCCGGACGGCGTCGGGACGGGTCAGGTCGGGGACGGTCCCGGCCAGGTCGGCCAGGTGCACGTCCGTGCGGTCCAGCCGCAGCGAGCCGTGCTCGACCCGCTCGACCTCCAGCAGCCCGCTGGCCAGGCTGAGCACGCGCCGGGTCTGCCGGGTGGCCCCGGCGAGCAGCGGGCGGTAGCGGTCGTCGAGCGCCGGGTCGTCCTCGAGGATCTCCAGCGTGCCGATCACCGTCGACAGCGGTGACCGCACGTCGTGCGCGAGCGTCGCCGTCAGCGCGCGCCGCCAGCGGTCGCGCAGCTCGACCTCCTCCTGGAGCAGCCGGGCAGCGCGGACCCGGGAGGAGATCAGCAGCGCCACCACGGTCGCGATCGGGACGAGCACCAGCGTCGATCCCACGATGCGCCAGGGCGCCTCGGCCAGGGCCAGCGCGCCGGCGTAGGTGCACGCCGCCCACGGCACGCAGACCAGCAGGGCGCGGCGGGAGCAGTGCAGGCCCGCCCACGCGAAGACGAGCACGTAGAGCGGGCCCACGCCGGAGCCGTAGCCGTCCAGCACCCAGGCCGTGCCGCCCAGGAGCGTGAGCAGGACCAGGGCCACGACCCAGAGGCCCCGGCGGGGCGGGGTGGTGAGCGTCAGCGCGACCGCGTGGCCGGCGTGCAGGACGGCGACGCCGAGGACCGCCCCCGCAGTCGGCCCTCGACCGTCGCTCCACCCCAGCAGCGTGACGGCGCAGGCGACGACCGAGATCACCGCAGCCTGACGGGCCGGCACCCGGTCCTCGGCCACCCACTCACTCCTTCGTCGCTCCACCCCCGCGCTGCCCTCCCAACGGCCGGCCCGGCCGAAGGTTCCGCCCCCTCAGGGGTGGTCCAGAACGGCATTCTCTGACTAAGGTCAGACAATGAGCGACACCGCCGTGCTGCGCCGGTTCAACCGCACCTACACCCAGCGCATCGGCGCCCTCGACGAGTCCTTCCTGGGCACCGGACGCCCGCTCAACGTCTCGCGGCTGCTCTTCGAGATCGGGCCGGCGGGTGCGACGGTCCGCGACCTGCGGGACCGCCTCGAGCTCGACTCCGGCTACCTCGCCCGGATGCTGCGTCGGCTGGCCGAGGACGGGCTGGTCGAGGTCCGTCCCGACCCGGCCGACCGGCGCCGCCGGGTCGCCACGCTGACCTCGGCCGGCCAGCGGGCCTGGCGCGAGCTCGACGAGCGGTCGGAGG
>JAEZKN010000394.1 GCA_023415395.1 Actinomycetes bacterium | reverse complement strand
GGCCGGTGCCCTGCTCGTGGGCGAGCGCGTTGGCGGCGTTGCCGTACTGGTAGAGCATCACCCAGTCGGGGTGCTCGTCGGCGATTCGCTTGGCCACCCGGACCGCCTCGTTGGAGCCGCCCGCGGCCGGGGAGGAGACGATCTCCGCCCCCCACATCCGCAACAGCTGCCGGCGCTCCTCGGAGGTGTTCTCGGGCATCACGCACACGATCCGGTAGCCCTTGAGCTTGGCGGCCATCGCCAGGGAGATGCCGGTGTTGCCCGAGGTGGGCTCCAGGATCGTGCAGCCGGGGCGCAGCGTGCCGTCCTTCTCCGCCTCCTCGATCATCTTCAGGGCCGGGCGGTCCTTGATCGAGCCGGTCGGGTTGCGGTCCTCGAGCTTGGCCCACAGGCGTACGTCGGGGGACGGCGACAACCGAGGCAGCCCGACGAGCGGGGTGTTGCCGACCGAGGCGAGGAGGTTGTCGTAACGCATGCCACCAGCATCGCATCCGCCCCTCGGCCCGCCGGAGCCGCCGCCGGATGCCCGAGGAGCGAGATCGGCCGTCTCACACCAGCTCTCACACCAGGACGAGCTTCCCCCCGTCGGTCTCGTGGTCGGCCAGCGCGACGCTGCGGACCGCCGGGTCCTCGTAGGTGTTCCAGTAGTAGGTCGCGGTGCGCGAGGAGAAGAGCCCGGTGTAGATGGTCTTCTCGAACTCTCCGGAGCCCATCGCCGCGCACCCGTCCACCATGGCCACCTGCTGGAGGGTGTGGAAGGCGCGGCTGACGTTCGCCTCCTCGCTGTCCTGCTGCGGGTAGTGGTCGTTGACGTAGGCCGCCCGCACGAACCGCGAGGGCGAGTAGTAGTCGCCCGGGATGCCGCGCATGTGCGAGCCGGACCCGAAGGGGCTCAGGTGCGCGCGACCGAGGGTGGTCTCCTCGGGGAAGTCGGGCGAGGTGTTGAGGTAGTTGCGCAGGTTCTCGTGGTGCCAACCGAAGCCGGGCTGGTTGGCCAGCACGTCCACGTCGTCGTCGAAGACCTGCAGGCCCGCGGCCGTGTGCTCGACGACGATCGCGCGCTCGGAGTCTCCGATGATCCAGTGCAGCAGCGAGCTGGGGTACTTGTCGTTGATCGGCTTGTCGACGATGACGACGTCACCGAGGGCGGCCTCGACCTCGTCGACGCTGGCGAACTGGGAGGCCACCCAGAGGGGGAACTCGTAGGCCGCGACGTTCGTCGCGCCGTCGGCGGGTGCGGTCGCGTAGCTGGCGTAGCCGGGGAAGTTCAGCCCGGCCACCGCCAGCCCCGCGTCGTTGCCGCAGTCGAAGTAGAGGGGGGTGTCCTCCTCCACGATGCCCATGCCGATGACCGCGTGCCGGATCGTCGGCACCGCCCCGAACGGCGACCTCGTCTCGTAGCCGGTCGGCGTCACGACCACCTGCTCGCCGTACCCGACCGTCCAGTCGAGGTTGCGGGCGAGGTAGAGATGGCTTCCGTCGGAGAACCTGATGCTCGTGCACATGTCATTGCCCCTCTGTCGTGGGCAAAGCTCCGACGGCGCCCGGATGAGAGGCCGTCGGCGGCCTCGCTCGTCGTGTGACCTGGAGCATATCCAGGCCGCCCAAGAGCGAGCCGCGTCAGCGGGCGAGGGTCAGGCAGCGCCGCCGGCGACCGCCGGCAGGACGACGACCTGGTCGCCGTCGCTCAGCTCGGCCTCGAGGCCACCGATGAACCGGACGTCCTCGTCGTTGACGTAGACGTTCACGAAGCGGCGCAGGTCGCCGTTCTCGATGAGGCGGTCCTTGATGCCGGGGTGGTTGGACTCCAGGTCGTCGATCAACGCGCTCAGGCTGGCGCCCTCACCGTCGACGGCCTTCTCGCCGCCGGTGTAGGTGCGCAGGATGGTCGGGATCCGGACCTCGATGGCCATGTCTTCTTGCTCCTCAGTTTGCGGGCAGCTCGTCGACCACGGTGACCTCTTCCTCGGTCACCTCGCCGTCGACGATCCTGTAGGACCTGAACTCCACGGGCGCGTCGTTATTCCCGCCCCCGGCCTCGGCCCACTCACGGGTGCTGACCAGCACGTAGTGGGCGTTCGGCTCCATGGCCAGCCCGATGTCGGTGCGGCTGGGGTAGGCCTCGGTCGCCGTGTGGGAGTGGTAGATCACCACCGGCTCCTCGTCGCGCGCGTCCATGTCCTTGTAGAGCTGGAGCAGGTCGGAGGAGTCGAACTCGTAGAAGGTGGGGCTCCCGGCGGCGTTCACCATCTCGATGAACCGCGCCGGCCGGTCGCTGCCCACGGGGCCCGCGACGACCCCGCAGGCCTCGTCGGGGTGGTCCCTCTTGGCGTGCGCGACGATGGCGCCGTACGTCGCGCGGTCGATCGTGAGCATGGCCCCAGCCTACGAGGGCGGCGGCCGGAACCTCGCCGCGGTCTCACCTGCGAGGACGTCGTCGATGCGCTCGCGCAGCCAGTCGGTCATCGGCGGCAGCGCCTGCGCCGGCCACCACCGCACGTCCACGTTCTCGTCGTCGTTCACGCGGGCCTCGCCGCCGACCCAGGAGCAGTCGAAGGTGAGGTCGAGGTAGACGCCCAGGTCGCCGTTGCCGTGCACCACCTGGGGGCTGGCGCTCACCGAGGCCAGCCGGTCGACGGTGACGAGCACGCCGGTCTCCTCGAGAGCCTCCCGGGCGGCGCCCGCCGCCGGCTCCTCCCCCGGGTCGAGGATGCCGGTCACCGGCGCCCACTCACCGTTGTCGGCGCGGCGGGTGAGCAGGATCTCCTGGCTGCCGGGATCTCCCCGGCGGACGACGGCGGTGACCGCGGGCAGCCACAGCTCCCGGGTGCCGACGAGCGCGCGGAGCTCGGCGACGAACGGCGGGATCGGCATCAGGCGGCCCTCACGAGCTCAGCGCCCCGACGAGGGTCTCCTGGAGGTAGCCGACCCACTCGTAGATGTCGTGCGCCTGCGCGCGCGGGTCGTCCTCGGGCAGGGAGTGCCAGTAGGCCTCGTCGCCCTCCTCGATCTCGAGCCGGGTCGCGAGCGCCAGCCGCAGGTCGGTGAAGGACCGCATCCAGGTCTCCGCGGTCGCGTCGTCGAGCTCGACGTCGATCATCAGCCCGTCCTCGGTGAGCTCCTGCGGGAGGCCGGCGTCCTCGAGGCCGTCGATGATCGCGACCGCCGCGGCGGCCTTGCCGTCCCGCAGCGCGCCCTCGGTGAACCGGCGGAACTCCGCGGCCGCCTCCTCGTCCTGCGGGTACGCCGTCGGGAAGAGCCGGGCCAGCACCGGGTCCTCGGGTGCCTGGGTCGGGCCGGAGAAGTCGAGCATCGCCTCGAACGGGTCCGCGGTGTCGTTCGGGACCGCCGCCTCGTTGCGCAGCAGCTCGACGAGCTGACCGGCGAGCGAGCGCAGCAGGTCGGCCTCGAAGCCGGTGAAGTTCGCGATGATCAGCTTGCTGCGCCGGTGCCGGTGGAATGCGCTCAAGTCAGTCCTGCTTGTCCATGGTCGCCCAGAGCCCGTACTCGTGCATCGCCTGCACGTCGCGCTCCATCTCCTCGCGCGTGCCCGAGCTCACGACCGACTTGCCGTCCTCGTGGACCTCCATCATCAGCTTCTCGGCCTTGGCCTTGTCGTAGCCGAAGTACTTCTGGAAGACGTAGGTCACGTAGGACATCAGGTTGACCGGGTCGTTCCACACGATGGTCACCCAGGGCTTGGCCGTCTGGACGGTCTCGTCGAGGGCTTCGTCGGGGGTGATGGTCGGTTCGACCTCGACGGGCGCGGTCACGGCTCCCATGTTGGCACACTGGCCCCCGTGACCTCTCCACTGGCGCAGTCGACGGCGCTGCTGACCGACCACTACGAGCTCACCATGCTCCAGGCCGCCCTGCGGTCCGGTGCCGCGCACCGGCGCTCGGTGTTCGAGCTCTTCCCCCGCCGCCTCCCCGAGGGGCGGCGCTACGGCGTCGTCGCCGGCGTCGGGCGGGCGCTGGACGCGATCGAGGCGTTCCGCTTCGGTGACGCCGAGCTCGCCGTGCTGGAGGACGTCGTCGACGCGCCGACGCTGGAATGGCTGGCGGCGTACCGCTTCTCGGGCGACGTGTGGGGCTACGCCGAGGGCGAGGCGTACTTCCCGCACTCGCCGCTGATGATCGTCGAGGCGTCGTTCGCCGAGGCCGTGCTGCTCGAGACCGTGCTGCTCTCGATCTACAACCACGACTCGGCGATCGCGTCGGCGGCGTCGCGGATGACGCTGGTCGCCGGCGACCGGCCCTGCATCGAGATGGGCTCGCGGCGCACGCACGAGCAGGCGGCGGTCGCGGCCGCGCGGGCGGCGTACGTCGCCGGCTTCGCGGCCTCGTCGAACCTCGCCGCGCGGGAGCGCTACGGCATCCCGACCAGCGGCACCAGCGCGCACTCCTTCACCCTCCTGCACGACAGCGAGGCCGACGCGTTCCGCGCGCAGGTCGACTCGCTGGGCACCGGCACGACGCTGCTCGTGGACACCTACGACGTCGAAGCGGCCGTCCGCGCGGGCATCGAGGTCGCCGGCACCTCGCTGGGCGCGGTCCGTCTCGACTCCGGCGACCTGGCCGTGCAGGCGGTCCAGGTCCGCGAGCTGCTCGACTCCCTCGGTGCGACGTCGACGCGGATCATCGTGACCAGCGACCTCGACGAGTACGCGATCGCCGCCCTGGCCGCCGCACCGGTGGACGGGTACGGCGTCGGCACCGAGCTGGTGACCGGCAGCGGGCACCCGACCTGCGGCTTCGTCTACAAGCTGGTCGCCCGCGAGTCCGGTTCCGGCGAGCTGATCTCGGTGGCCAAGCGCAGCGTCGACAAGGCCTCGGTCGGCGGCCGCAAGTACGCGCTGCGGCGGCGTACGGCGCGCGGGGTCGCCGACGCCGAGGTCATCGGCATCGGCCACCCGCCCACTGACGACGGCGACGACCGACCGCTGCTCGTGCCACTGGTGCGCCGGGGCGAGGTCGTCGGGCGCGAGTCGCTGGCCGCCTCCCGGGAGCGGCATCTCGCCTCACGGGCGGAGCTGCCGATCGCGGTCCAGCAGATGTCGCGCGGCGAATCGGTCATCCCGACGATCCATGTGTGACGGGTAGCCTCCGACCATGAAGCGCGCGCTCCTCGTCGTCGACGTGCAGAACGACTTCTGCGAGGGCGGTTCGCTGCCCGTCGCCGGCGGTGCGCGGGTCGCGGCCGACATCGGCGCGCTGCTGGCCGCGTGGCAGGCCCACGGGCCGGACGCGCCGTCCTACGACCACGTCGTGGCGACCAAGGACCACCACATCGCGCCCGGAGCCCACTGGGCCGAGGAGCCCGACTACGTCGACTCCTGGCCCGTGCACTGCAGGGTCGGGACCGACGGCGAGGCCTTCCATCCGAACCTGGACCCGCAGCCCTTCGACGCGATCTTCCTCAAGGGCGAGCACCGGGCAGCGTACTCGGGCTTCGAGGGCCGCACGGTCGACGGCGCCGCGCTCGCAGACTGGCTGCGGGCGCACGCGGTGACCGCCGTCGACATCTGCGGCCTCGCGACCGACCACTGCGTGCGGGCCACGGCGCTCGACGCGCAGGCCGCCGGGTTCGAGACGCGGGTGCTGCTCGACCTGTGCGCCGGGGTCGCTCCGGAGACCACCGGCGCCGCCGTCGCGCAGATGCAGGCGACCGGGATCCGTCTTGGCTGACCTGCTCACCTCGCTCGACGAGGGCGTCCTCACGCTGACGCTCAACCGCCCCGAGGCCTTCAATGCGATGAGTGAGGCGATGTCGGCCGACCTGGCCACGGCGCTGGAGACGGCGCCTTCCCGGCCCGACGTGCGCGCGGTGGTGATCACCGGCGCCGGAGCGGCCTTCAGCGCCGGAGCCGACATCTCCGGGGAGGACGCCCACGAGCGCTTCGACGTCCGCGCGCTCGACCGCGCCAACCGGATGGTGCGGGCGGTGTCCGCCTGCGACAAGCCGGTCCTCGCGGCCGTCAACGGCGTCGCCGCCGGGGTCGGCTGCTCGGTCGCGCTGGCCTCCGACCTCGTGGT
>JAEZKN010000389.1 GCA_023415395.1 Actinomycetes bacterium | reverse complement strand
CTCGGACACGCCACCGCGGAGGAATGTACCGGAGCGTCCGGGGCGGGGCGAAATCAGGTCAGGCGCCCCAGGCGGGGTCCCGACCGGTCGCCCCGGCGAGCCGCTCGAGCGCGGGAGCGTCCGCGGGCACGGCGACCGGCGGGCCGAACGGCCCGTCGCCGACGCCGTCGGGGACCTCGAAGGACTCGGCGAAGCGCAGGCAGGCGAGGACGGCCGGCTCTCCCGGGTCGTAGTCCTGGCCGGTGGCCCGCGCGAGGTCCCAGCCGTGCACGACGACCTCGTCGAGGGCGACCAGGGCCGCGACCTCGCCGGGCAGCTCGATCGGGCCGGCCAGCGTCATCCCGGAGTACGCCGCCGGGTCGGTCCAGGCGTCGGCGAGCGTCGCCAGCCGCCCGTCGATCACCGAGCGCCAGTCCCCCGGGAGGAGCGACCCGTCCGCGGACGGCTCGCCTGCCACGCCGTCCTTGCGGGCGGCGGAGGTGAAGGCGAGGCAGAGGCCGTGCAGGTGGTCGAGCAGGTCCGCGACGGTGAAGTCCGGACAGGGCGTCGGGTTGCCGAGCTGGTCGTCACGCACCTCGCGGACGACGCGGGCGACCGCGGTGGTGGCAGGGGTGAGGTCGAGGGTCTCCATGCCAGGACCGACCGCCGGCACGCGGCGTACTCATCGCCGGACCGGTCACCGGACCCGTCCCAGGACCCGTCACCGGACCCGTCCCAGGACCCGTCACAGGGCCCGTCACAGGGCGGGGACGGTCAGCACCGACGGCCACCGGGGGCCGGTGCGGACGGTGAGCGGCGCGAGCGTGGCCGGGAGGTCCGTGACCGGCGCCAGCAGGTGGGGCACGTCGAAGGCCTGGATCGCGATCCGCAGCCGGTGCCCCGGGGCGATCCGCGCGGCGGTCGGGAAGACCTCGACGTCCACCGGGGCCACCTCCCCCCGCGCGAGCCGCTGCTTCGCCTCGCGGGTGAACGGGTGGAACGGTTGGACCAGGCGGCCGTCGAGGTAGCGGCTGCGGCCCTGGTCCAGCGCGCGGTGCGAGATCACCTGCCAGCCGCCGGTGAGGCGGGTGACGGTGCCGTCCGGGGCCACGTCGGAGACCGACACCGACAGCATCCCGTCGCCGCTCGGCGAGGAGGTGTAGAGCCGGGCGTTGATCGGGCCGCGCAGCCGCAGGGGCGAGGCGAGCGGCGCGGTCTGGAAGACGACGCCGGTCTTGTCGTTCGGCGCGTTGTCCTCCCAGCAGGGCAGTCCGTCGAGCACCGCCGAGGGCAGCCCGGCCATCCACTGCGCGGTCGAGCGCGTGCACAGGCCGGACACCGGCACCGGCGGCACGACGGCCCGGCCGTCGACCGCCGCGCCCCGCTTCAGCACGCCGATGCCGCCACCGGCCGCCGCGGAGCCCGAGAGCCGGAACGTCTCGGCGTGCTGGTCGCCCATCCACTCCTGCGCGTGCGTCCACCGGCCGCTGCCCTGCTCGTAGTAGGTGATCGGCGGGATGTCCGCGTCGAGCGTCGGGTCGGGCACGCCGCGCACGTAGCGGTCGAACCACCGCAGCTGCAGCTCGCTCAGCGTGCCGTACCCGGCCTGGTCGATGTCGGCGGCGGAGGAGCCCTCGAGGTGGTTCCACGGGCCGATGATCATCTTCACCGGTACGCCGCGCTGCTCGAGGTTCTCGAACAGCAGCGGGGTGCCGCGCTGGAAGATGTCGAACTCGCCACCGACCAGGAAGGTCGGCACCTGCACCCGGTCGATGACGCGCTCGGGCGAGCGGTCGCGGTAGAACGGGCCGTCGAAGGCCGCGTCACCGCCGGTGATCGCGTCCAGCATCAGCGGGATCGTGAAGGTGGCGGCCGCGGTCAGGTGGTCGACGAACGCACCGAAACCGGAGCCGGGGTCGGTCGCGGTCACCGCCGGCGGGAGCGCGCCGGTGGCGGTGACGAGGCCCAGCCAGAGCGGGATGAAGCCGACGTCGACCTGACCGCCGGAGGCGACGACGTCGCGGTAGACGTCGGCGGCCGGGACCTGCGGGAAGATCGCCTTGAGCCCCTGCGGCCGGGCGCCTGCGGCGAACAGCTGGCTGATGCCGAGGTACGACGGGCCGCTCATGCCGACGCGTCCGTTGCTCCACGGCCGCTGCCGCGAGGCCGCCCACTCGACGATCTCGCCCGCGTCCTTGTTCTCCCGGCGGCTGAACGCCGCCCACCGCCCCTCGGAGCTGCCGGTGCCGCGCGCGTCCACGGTCAGCTGGGCGTAGCCGCGCTGCACGAGGTAGCTCGCGCCGCCGCCGGTCAGCCCGCCGCTGAGGCCGCCGGCCGCCTTGTTGTAGGCCGTGATGGTGACGATGACCGGGAAGCGGCCGGGCACCGCCTCGCCGTCCTCGTCGGCCGGGAGCTCGAGGTCGCCGCGCAGCACGACGCCGTCCGACATCTCGATCGCCAGGTCGGTCTGGGTGACGGTGCGCGGGTGGATCGCCGGGCGGGGCTGCCACCCGGTCGCCGGGGCGGCCGCGGCCGGGGCGGGCAGCACGAGGGCGGCTGCGGGCGCGAGGACGGAGAGCAGGCCGGAGAGGAGGGTCGCGAGCAGGCGGTTCACGCACGTCCAACGGCCACTCCGCTCGAAGGTCACTCCCGTCGCTACATTGAGGCGTGCTCCACGTGATGTTCCTCGAGCCCCGGATCCCTCCGAACACGGGGAACGCGATCCGTATGGCGGCGGGCACGGGCGCCACGCTCCACCTCGTCGAGCCGCTCGGCTTCGACCTCTCCGCGCCGAAGCTGCGACGTGCCGGGCTGGACTACCACGACCTGGCCTCGGTCGAGGTGCACGCGGACCTCGACGCGGCTCTGGGGAGCACACCGGTCGCCTCGTCGCGGGTCTTCGCGTTCACCGCCCACGCGCCCCGCTGGCACACCGACGTCGCCTTCCAGCCGGGCGACGTGCTGCTCTTCGGTCCCGAGCCCACCGGCCTGCCGGACGAGGTGCTGCACCACCCCCGGGTCACCGATCGGGTCCGGATCCCGATGCTGCCCGGGCGCCGGTCGCTGAACCTCTCGAACTCCGCGGCCGTCGCGACCTACGAGGCCTGGCGGCAGCTGGGGTTCCCCGGCGCCCAGTGACGGCCAGTGACGGCCCGTGACAGCTCGGTGACGGCTCAGCCACCGGCGGGCCGCGGCGCCAGCCGCACCAGCTGGGTGACGTGCTCGGGGTTCAGCTCGTCCAGCGTGCGTACGCCGAGCAGCCGCATGGTCCGCTCGACCTGCCCGGCCAGGATCTCGATGGCCCGGTCGACGCCGGCGCGGCCGCCCGCCATGAGCCCGTAGAGGTAGGCCCGCCCGACCAGCGTGAAGCGGGCGCCGTGCGCGACCGCGGCGACGACGTCCTGACCGGACATGATGCCGGTGTCGAGGTGCACCTCGACGTCGGACCCGACCGCCGCGACCACGCGCGGCAGCAGGTGGAAGGGCACCGGCGCCCGGTCGAGCTGGCGACCGCCGTGGTTGGAGAGCAGCACCGCGTCCACGCCCGCGTCGGCGAGCCGGCGTGCGTCGTCGACGGTCTGGACGCCCTTGACCACGACCCTGCCCGGCCACTGGTCCTTGATCCAGGCCAGGTCCTCGAAGGTCACCGTGGGGTCGAACATCGTGTCGAGCAGGTCCGCGACCGTCCCCGACCACGAGTCCAGCGAGGCGAAGGCCAGCGGCTCCGTGGTGAGGAAGTCGAACCACCAGGCCGGCCGCGGGATCGCGTCCAGCACGGTTCGCGGCGTCAGCGTGGGCGGGATCGTCATGCCGTTGCGGACGTCGCGCAGCCGCGCGCCGGCGACCGGGACGTCGACGGTGACCAGCAGCGTGTCGTAGCCGGCCCGCGCCGCCCGCTCGACCAGCGCCATCGACCGGTCCCGGTCCTTCCACATGTAGAGCTGGAACCAGTGGCGTCCGCCGGGCGCGGCTGCAGCGACGTCCTCGATCGAGGTCGTCCCCATCGTGGACAGGGCGAACGGGATGCCCGCCGCGGCCGCGGCGGTCGCACCGGCGATCTCGCCCTCGGCCTGCATCATCCGGGTGAAGCCGGTCGGCGCGATGCCGAAGGGCAGCGCCACCCGCCGGCCGAGCACCTCGAGGGTGGTGTCGACGGTCGAGACGTCGCGCAGGATCGCCGGGTTGAACTCGACGTCGCCGAACGCCTGTCGCGCCCGGGCCAGCGAGACCTCCCCGTCGGCCGCCCCGTCGGTGTAGTCGAACGCGGCCCGCGGCGTACGCCGCTTGGCGATCCGGCGCAGGTCCTCGATGGTCAGCGCGCCGGCGAGGCGTCGCTCCCTCGGCGACCAGACCGGTCGCTTGAACGTGAGCAGGGGCGCCAGGTCGTGGCGCTTCGGCAGCTGCCGCTTCATCCCCCGACTCCATCACGATTCTCCGGCGACGCGCGAGCGGGGCGCTCCGGTGGGTACCACCCCTGCATGAAGAAGGGACTCCTCGCCGCCCTGCCCGCTGCCGCGCTCGGTGCGGTCGCCGCCCACGACCTCCTCCAGAAGCGGCACGCGATCCTGCGCAACTTCCCGGTCGTCGGGCACGCGCGCTACTGGCTGGAGTCGATCGGACCGGAGCTGCGGCAGTACATCGTGGCCAGCAACGACGAGGAGCGGCCGTTCAGCCGCGACCAGCGCCGCTGGGTCTACGCCTCGGCGAAGCTGCAGAACAACTACTTCGGCTTCGGCAGCGACAACGACCTCGAGCACACCGAGGGCAACGTGATCGTGCACCACCGCACGTTCGGCCGCTCCTACCCCACCCACGGGTCGGTCGGCCAGGAGGCGCGGCTGCCCGCGGCGAAGGTGCTCGGCGGGCCGAGGGGGCGCCGCCACGCCTTCCGCCCCGCGTCGGTCGTCAACGTCTCGGGCATGAGCTTCGGGTCGCTGTCGGGCAACGCGATCGAGGCGATCAACCGCGGCGCGGCCGACGCGGGCTGCCTGCACAACACCGGCGAGGGCGCGGTGTCGCGCTACCACCGCCACGGCGCCGACCTGGTCTTCCAGATCGGCACGGCGTACTTCGGCTGCCGCGACGAGGAGGGCCGCTTCAGCCTGCCCCGGCTGCAGGAGCTCATCGCCCGCACCCCGATCCGCGCCCTCGAGATCAAGCTCAGCCAGGGCGCCAAGCCCGGCCTGGGCGGCGTGCTGCCGGGCCCGAAGGTGTCGCGCGAGATCGCCGAGACGCGCGGCGTGCCCGAGGGGGTGGACTGCCTGAGCCCGTCGCGGCACTCGGAGTTCGACGACGTCGACTCGCTGCTGGACTTCGTGGAGATGCTGGCGGCCGAGACCGGGCTGCCGGTCGGCATCAAGTCCGCCGTCGGGGACATCCAGTTCTGGGAGGACCTCGCCGGCGCGATGGCCGCGGACCCCCAGCGGGGGGTGGACTTCGTGACCATCGACGGCGGCGAGGGTGGCACGGGCGCGTCGCCGCTGATCTTCACCGACGCCGTGTCGCTGCCCTTCCGGCTCGGGTTCTCGCGGGTGTACGCCGAGTTCGCCCGGCGCGGCCTGCACGAGGACGTCACCTTCATCGGCTCGGGCACGCTCGGCCTGCCCGACACCGCCGTGGTCGCCTTCGCCCTGGGGGTCGACCTGGTGAACGTCGGGCGCGAGGCGATGCTGGCCGTCGGCTGCGTGCAGGCGCAGAAGTGCCACACCGGCGAGTGCCCCACCGGCGTCGCCACGCAGAACGCCTGGCTGGCCCGCGGCCTCGACCCGGTCGAGAAGGCCGAGCGGGTCGCGAACTACGTCAAGACGCTGCGCCGCGACCTGCTCAAGGTCGCCGAGACCTGCGGTGTCGAGCACCCCGCGCTGATCGGCCCGGACAGCATCGAGATCATCGACACCCTCTCGACCGGCCGGCTGCTCGACGAGGTCTACGACTACGCCCCCGGCTGGGGCTTCCCGTCCGCGGCCGACCAACAGGAGATCGCCTCCATCATGACCGAGATCGAGGAGCGCGAGACGCAGACCGAGGGCCCGCCGGAGACCGCCGAGCACGGCGAGCGCGGCACCGAGCTGGCCGGCGAGGACGAGGCGAGCGAGGGCTGAGGTCAGCGCCGGCCGGCGAAGAAGCCCTCGAGCAGGTCGGTCGACTCGTCGGCGAGGACGCCGGCGACCACCTCGGGCCGGTGGTTGAGCCGGCGGTCGCGGACCACGTCCCAGAGGCTGCCGACCGCGCCGGCCTTGGGGTCCCACGCGCCGAGGACGATGCGCTCGACCCGGCTCAGGACGGCGGCGCCGGCGCACATCGTGCACGGCTCGAGCGTGACGACGAGCGTGTGGCCCTCGAGCCGCCACTCCCCCCGTGCCCGGGCGGCGGCGCGGAGCGCGACGACCTCGGCGTGCCCGGTCGGGTCGTGGTCGGCCTCGCGGACGT
>JAEZKN010000384.1 GCA_023415395.1 Actinomycetes bacterium | reverse complement strand
CGCGCGGCCGCGCGCGCCCCCCCCCCCCCCCCCCCCCACGACGAGGTCGTCGGTGGTGTCGGCGCTGATCATCACCGTGACCCGGCCCTTCGCGGTCCCCCAGGTCGTGCCCGGGTAGTAGAACTCGGCGATCTGGCGGTGGGTCAGTCCCTGGCGCGCGGCGCCCTCGGCGCCGTACTGCGACATCCCGTGGCCATGGCCGTAGCCGCGCCCCTTGACCGTGATCGTCGCGTCGCTCGGGACCTTCCACGCGTCGGCGGCATGGCCGGGAGCGGCGAGGAGCGCGCCGGTCAGCCCCAGGACGGCTGCGAGGAGGACCGGGACGAAGCGCACCAGCCTGATTCTAGGTCAGTCGACGTCGATCGACAGCCAGGCGGACTGGAGGCCGAGCGCCTGGTAGAACGCGTCGCCGGTCCTGGTCACCTCGCCCTCGCTGCCCACGAGCGTGACCGTGCCTACCCGGCCACCCCACTCGCCGGCGCCGTTGCGGGCGGTGAGCTGGATGCTGGTCAGGTCGCCGAGCTGGGGCCAGACCGCCTCGATCTCGGCGTCGCTGAAGTCGACCGGTCCCCAGGTGTCGGCGTCCCACGGGTCCTCGCGAGCGGTGAGGTACGCCGCGTCGCCGGCCGCCGTCCAGCCGCCGTTGCTGGCCGTGAACTCGGTGAACGCCGGCTTGCCGGCGTAGGTCAGGATCTCGCCGGCGGTGGCGGCGACGGCGCGGTCGGAGCCCGGCCACTCGGCGTCGGCGCCGAGGTAGTGCTGGTAGCTCGGGGTGTCGTCGAGGTCGTAGAGCTTGGCGCGGCGCTCGGACCGCTTGAGCGCGGCGTAGCTGCGGGCGGCGACGGCCTGGGCACGCTGGGCCTGCTGGGGCCAGGTCGACGCCTTCACCTCGGCCGGGACGACGCCGCGGAGGTAGGCCTCCATCGGCACGACGTTGACCGCGATGCGGTTGCCGGGGCTCGAGGGCACCGAGCGGACGACCCCGCGGTAGCGCGCCGGTCCGGTCTGGGTGTCCAGCGTGAGCGGCTTCCCCTTCGCGGCGAACTCGACCGTGCCGGCGACCGTGCGGTAGGTGCGCCAGCCCCGCTGCTGGAACTGCAGGACGGTGCGGGCGTCGCCCTTCGGGACGGCCCGCCACCGCTGGGCCCGCGGCTTGGCCCGGGTGAGGTTCCACGACTTCGCGCCGGCGCGCGCCACCAGGCCCCGCTGCGCCCGGACCTGGACGGCGTTGTCGAGGTCGCCCCTGCTGAGGAAGACGCGGACCTTCCCGCCGGCGCTGCCGCGCTCGGTGCCCGGGTAGTAGAAGTCCAGGATCCCGCGGTAGCCCACGCCCTGCTGGGCCGCCACCTTCGCGCCGAGCTGCGAGAGCCCGCGGCCGTGGCCGTGGCCACGCCCGTCGATCGTGATCGTCGCGCCGTCGGGGACCGCGACGGGGTCGTCGGCGAGGGCGGGGGCCGCCGTGACGAGCACAGCGGTGACCGTGAGGGTGACGGTGGCGGCAGCCAGCCGGCCGAGCATGGGGCCTCCCGAGAGGTCGGCTGTTCGGGTGCGGGCGGTCAGATGTGGTGCAGGCGTCGAGCGGCCTCGGCGATCGAGCCACTCATCGATGGGTACACCGTAAAGGCCTGGGCAAGCTGGTCGGCGGTCAGCGACTCCGCGACCGCGATCGAGACCGGGTGGATCAGCTCGCTGGCCCGGGGTCCGACGACCACGCCGCCGACCACGATGCCGGTGCCCGGCCGGCACAGCAGCTTCACGAAGCCGTCCCGGACACCCTGCATCTTCGCGCGGGGGTTGCCCGACAGCGGGAGCATGACGACCTCGGCCTGCATCTCCCCCGCGTCGACGGCCTGCTGCGACCAGCCGACGGTGGCGATCTCGGGCGCGGTGAAGACGTTGGAGGAGACCTTCTTCAGGTCCAGCGGGTGCACGGTGTCACCGAGGAAGTGCCACATCGCGATCCGGCCCTGCATCGCCGCCACGCTGGCCAGCATGAGGACGCCGGTGCAGTCGCCGGCGGCGTACACACCGCGCGCGGAGGTGCGCGAGACCCGGTCGACGTTGACGAAGCCGCCGTCCTTGAGGATGACCCCGGCCTCCTCGAGGCCCATGTCGGCGGTGTTGGGCACCGAGCCGAGGGCGAGGATGCAGTGCGAGCCCTGGACCGTGCGACCGTCGGTGAGCGTCACCGTCACCACGTCGCCGTCGCGGGTGACCGACTCCATGCGCGACTTCGAGAGCACGTTCATGCCGCGGCGGGTCAGCACGTCCTCGAGCACCTTGGCGGCGTCGGCGTCCTCGCCGGGCAGGACGCGGTCGCGGCTGGAGACCAGCGTGACCGGGATGCCGAGGTTGAGGTAGGCGCTGGCGAACTCCGCGCCCGTGACGCCGGAGCCCACCACGATCAGCTCGGTCGGCACCTCAGTGAGGTCGTAGACCTGCTCCCAGGTGAGGATCCGCTCCCCGTCGGGCTGCGCGGACGGCAGGGTGCGCGGCGCCGCGCCGGTGGCGACGAGCACCGCGTCGGCGGGCAGCTCGCGCTCGGTGCCGTCTCCCAAC
>JAEZKN010000189.1 GCA_023415395.1 Actinomycetes bacterium | reverse complement strand
CCCCGCAGCCGCCCGCCCCCTCGGGCGGCGCGTCCGCGGCGATCGCCTTCGCGCGCGCCCAGATCGGCGAGCCCTACGTCTGGGGCGCCGCGGGCCCGAGCTCCTGGGACTGCTCCGGCCTCACGGCCGGCGCGTGGCGGGCCGGCGGGAAGTACCTGCCGCACTACTCGGTCGCGCAGTACCAGCAGTCCACGCCGATCTCGGCCGGCCAGCTCCGGCCCGGCGACCTGGTGTTCTGGGGCTCCTCGAGCAGCTCCTCCTCGATCTACCACGTGGCGCTCTACGCCGGGAACGGCCGGATCATCCACGCCCCGCGCACCGGCCGCCCGGTGACCGAGGAGTCCATGTACTACTGGATCCCGCCCAACTTCTACGCCCGGCCCTGAGGGCGCGCCGGGTCCCTGGGAGCGGTCCAGATCACCGCTTGGGACCGGACCCGGCTGGGTAATCCGAGGTCATGGCCCCCGACACCACGCCGGACGTCGACGTCGCGGCGCTGACCCTGCTGCTGGACGGCAGGTACGCCGACGTGCGTGACCTGGTCCGCACCAACCTCGCCAAGTACAGCCAGATCCTCGACGAGGCCGAGGAGATGTCCGTCGACGACTTCCGCGAGCGCGTCAAGGACGTCGTCGTGGAGATGGCCGCGACCGGTCAGACCGGGATGGGCTTCCCGGAGGAGTACGGCGGCGGCGGCGACATCGGCGCCTCGATCGCCGCGTTCGAGACGCTCGCCTACGGCGACCTGTCCGTGCTGGTGAAGGTCGGCGTCCAGTTCGGGCTCTTCGGCGGCGCGATCCTCCAGCTGGGGTCCAAGCACCACCACGACGCCTACCTGGCCGACCTCGTCACCGGGAAGGTGATGGGCTGCTTCGCGATGACCGAGACCGGTCACGGCTCCAACGTCCAGGCGCTCGGAACGGTCGCGACCTACGACCCGGAGGCACAGGAGTTCGTGATCACCACGACCTCCGAGCTCGCCCGCAAGGACTACATCGGCAACGCGGCCAGGCACGCCGAGCTCGCGGTCGTCTTCGCGCAGCTCGAGGTCGGCGGCACGTCCGAGGGCGTGCACGCGTTCGTCGTGCCGATCCGCGTCGACGGCGAGCCGGCCCCCGGCGTACGCATCGAGGACGACGGTCGCAAGATGGGCCTCAACGGCGTCGACAACGGCCGGATCTGGTTCGACCACGTGCGGGTGCCGCGCACCGCGCTGCTCAACCGCTTCGCCGACGTGACCCCCGAGGGCGTCTACGAGAGCGCGATCGAGAACCCCAACCGCCGCTTCTTCACGATGCTCGGCACGCTCGTGCAGGGCCGCGTGTGCGTCGGCGGCGCGGGCATCAACGCCGCCAAGGTGGCGCTCGCGATCGCGGTGAAGTACGCCGTGCGGCGGCGCCAGTTCGAGGCCACCTCGGACGAGGAGGAGGAGCTGCTCCTCGACTACGGCCTGCACCAGCGCCGGCTGCTCCCGCTGGTCGCGCGGACCTACGCGCTGCACTTCGCCCAGGAGGTCGTCGCCGCCCAGCTGCACGACGTCTTCTCCGGGACTCAGTCCGTCGAGGGCGACGACGAGGGCGCCCGGCGGGAGCTGGAGTCCCGCGCCGCCGGCACCAAGGCACTCGGCACCTGGCACGCCACCCGGACCATCCAGGAGTGCCGCGAGGCGTGCGGGGGAGCGGGCTACCTCTCGGTCAACCGGTTCGCCGCGCTCAAGGCCGACAGCGACATCTTCACGACGTTCGAGGGCGACAACCACGTGCTGCTGCAGCTCGTGGCCAAGGGCCTGCTGACCGACTACGCCAGCGAGTTCGAGGACATGGACCAGCTCGGCATGGTCCGCTTCGTCACCAACCTGGCGGTCGAGACCGTCATCGAGAAGACCTCGGCCCACAAGCTGCTCGAGCGGGTGCGCGACCTGCTGCCCGGCGGCGACGAGTGGGACCAGGAGGCGGGCCTGCTGGACTCGGAGTACCAGCTCGCCATGCTGCGCTTCCGCGAGGAGCACATGCTGGCCAGCGTCGCCCGCCGGCTCAAGCGCGGCATCGACCAGAAGATGAACCCCGGCGCGGTCTTCTCGGCCGTCCAGGACCACGTCGTGGCCGCCGCCAACGCCCACGTCGAGCGGCTCGTGCTCGAGGCCTTCGTCGAGAAGATGCGGTCCCTGCCCGACGACGCGGGCGACAACAAGGTCGCGCTCGGCCTGCTCTGCGACCTCTTCGCGCTCTCGACCATCGAGGCCGACCGGGCGTGGTTCATGGAGCACGGCCGGCTCACCGTGCAGCGGTCGAAGGCCATCAGCCGCGAGGTCAACAACCTGTGCCGCCTGGTCCGGCCGATCGCCGTACCCCTCGTCGACGCCTGGGCCGTGCCCCCGGAGATGCTGCGGTCGCCGGATCTCGTGGGTTGAGAGTGGTCGGGATCCCCGGTTCACCGGGGAAGTGGACGGTTCCACCCCGTTGCAACGGGCTGGAACCGTCAAGATCCCCGGTGAACCGGGGATCCCGACAACGAACGGGCCTCAGTGCCCTTCGGTCTTCAGCCGCTCGAACGACGCGTTGACCTCGGCCTCGGCCTCGGTGCGGCCGACCCACTCGGCGCCCTCGACGGACTTGCCGGGCTCGAGGTCCTTGTAGACCTCGAAGAAGTGCTGGATCTCCAACCGGTCGAACTTCGAGACGTGCGAGATGTCGCGCAGGTGCTCCAGGCGCGGGTCGGTCGCGGGGACGCAGAGGACCTTGTCGTCGCCGCCGGCCTCGTCGGTCATGCGGAACATGCCGATCGCGCGGCAGCGGATCAGGCAGCCGGGGAAGGTGGGCTCCTGGAGGATGACCATGGCGTCGAGCGGGTCGCCGTCGAGGCCGAGGGTGTTCTCGATGTAGCCGTAGTCGGCCGGGTACTGCGTGGAGGTGAAGAGGGTGCGGTCGAGCCGGATCCGGCCGGACTCGTGGTCGACCTCGTACTTGTTGCGCTGACCCTTGGGGATCTCCACCAGCACGTCGAACTCGAGCACGTCTTCCTCCGGCATCTCGTCTACACGACCTTCATCGGGACCCGGCGGCCGGGACCTCGCCCAGTCTCGCGCACAATGACCCCAAACGTGGAGTCGGCAAGGGGTGCAGAGTGGGCAGACGTGACGCACGCCACTGGCTCTTCTGGGTGCCGACCGCGCTGGTGCTCGGCGTCCTCGCGGCCGCGGGCGTCGTGCTGTACGTCGACCCGCCCGAGCCCGAGCCGGAGACGCCGGCCGCGGTCCCGCCCCCCGAGGGCCTCGACCTCCCCGCGCTGACCGCCCCCCCGGCGGTCGCGGCGACGGCGACCGGGAGGGCCGATCCGACCGAGGTACGCCGCGCGATCGCGCCGTTCCTCGACGACGCCGACCTCGGCCGGCACGTGCTGGTCACCGTCGCTGACCTGGACGGGACGCTGCTCTACAGCGACGGCACGGGCACCGCGATCCCGGCGTCGACGCTCAAGCTGCTCACCGCCACCGCGGCGCTCGAGGTGCTCGGGCCCGACCACACCTTCGCGACCCGGGTGGTCGCCGACGGCCCGCGCGGGGTGGTGCTCGTCGGCGGTGGCGACCCGCTCCTGAGCGAGGACGACCTCACGGCGCTGGCGCGGCGGACCGCCCGCGCGCTCGACGCGCCACGGGTCCGGGTCTCCTACGACATCGGCCTCTTCTCCGGCCCGGAGGTCAACCCGCGCTGGCCGGCCGGCTACATCACCGACGAGGTCGTCGCGCCGATCCAGGCGCTGTGGGTCGACGAGGGCCGCGGCGAAGGCGGCTACGGCCGGGTCGAGGACCCGGCGCTCACCGCTGCCACGGCCTTCGCGGCGGCGCTGCGCGAGGCGGGCGTCCGCACGGTCGGTGCGCCC
>JAEZKN010000123.1 GCA_023415395.1 Actinomycetes bacterium | reverse complement strand
GTGCTGGAGGGCGCCCTCGGAGTCGAGCCGGTGCGCGAGGTCGTGCGACCCCCGCCGAGCGCGCTCGATGGCCGCGGCGATCGCGGCGGTCACCCGCGCGACGTCGGCGTCGGTGGGGCGGTCGGCGTCACCGACCTCGAGCAGCCCGTCGCACAGTCCGAGCTGCGCCCAGTCGCGGACGTCGTAGCTCAGCGGGAGGACCGTCCTCGCGAGCTCGTCGAGCTGGTCGACGGTGCGGAGCGTGATCCGTGCTGCGGCCTCCCGGTGCATCGCGTGGATCTCCACCCCCGGGTCGTCGAGGGCGAGGATCTGGTCGGCCTGGAGGCCGTGGGTGAGGAAGCCACCCGAGAGTGCGGCCCCGACGACGAGCGCGACGACGGGGTGTCCTGCGGTGCGCGCGCGGTGGTAGGCGTCGACGGCCGAGGCCATGGCCTGGTGGAGGCCGGCCATCTCCTCGATCCGGCCGTAGGCCTGGCTCGGCAGGTCGACCACGGCGACCACGGCCCGCTTCGTCCCAGCCTCGCGGTCGGCCTCCACGACGTCGGTGACCGCGCGGGCCAGCGCGAGGCACTCGGTCAGGCCGACCTCGCCGTGGCGAGCGCGGTGGAAGGGGTTGTCCGGGTCGGGGACCACGGCGAGGTGGAGTGCCTGATCGGTCGTGACCCGGAGGACGGAGGGGATGACGGCGTCCGGCTGGTCGACCCCGGTGATCGCCCGCAGCCAGGTGCGCCCGCGGCTGTTGCCACCCGCCGCGCCGACCGTGGCGGTCGAGGCCGGTGCCGTCCGCGGGACGGCGTACGTCGGGCCCCAGAGCCCGCGCAGGTCCTCGGGTGTGGGCGGGTCGGTGGGGTCCAGGACGGCCAGGCGTCCGGCCAGGGCGTCGAGGTCCTGGCTGCGGTGCCGGCCCGGTCGCCGGGGTCCTGCCGAGACCGCGACGACGACGGCCGCGCGGAGCTGCTCGACGTCGTCGGCGACCAGCACGTCGGCCAAGCCGGTCCGGCGGCGTTGCTCGCCGCCGTCGATCGCCCAGATCACCGCGTGGTCGGAGGAGTCGAGCTCGTCGGCCCCGGCCTCCTGCTCGATCACGGCCGGGCCGTTGAGCCCGATCCTGGCCTGCGGGGTCACGACCAGCTGGGTGCAGAGCCCGGCCGCGATGCTCATGCCGCCGAAGGAGCCGACCGAGCCCGCCACCACCCCGACGACCGGCGCGAGCGGACGCAGGTCGAGCACTGCGGAGCAGATCTCGGCCACGGCGTTGAGGCCGAGGTTCGCCTCCTGGAGCCGTACGCCGCCGGTCTCGAACGAGATGATCGCAGCGGTGCGCGTGCCGGAGCGCGAGTCGGCCGCGGCCAGGCGCAGGGCCTGGGAGATCTTGGCGCCGGAGACCTCGCCGGTCCCGCCGCCCTGGAAGCCCTGCTCGATCGCGCACACCACGACCGGGCGCCCGGACACGGTGCCACGGGCGATCACCGTGCCGTCGTCGGCCTGCGGCGTGATGCCCTGCGGGGCCAGCCACGGCGACTCGAGCCGGTCGAAGGGGCCGGCGAGCACCCGGGCCGAGCCGGCATCGAGCAGGGCCTCGGCGCGGCCGAGCGCGTCGAGCTCGATGAAGCTCGCCCGGTGCAGCAGCTCCTGCCAGCTCTCCCCGAGGGCCAGGTCGTTGTCGGTGCCGGTCATGCCTGCTCACCCCGGCCCGCGTGCTCGGCCGCCTGCAGGAGCCGCACGGCCACGACACCGGGGGTGGCCCCGCCGTCGTTGAGCTCCCAGCGACCGGCCACCGGCGTGCGCGAGAAGAAGCGCGAGAGGACCTCGCGCCACACGGTGTCGAACCCGTCGACGCTGGTCCGGACCCGCACCACGGCCTCCCCGGGGTCGGCGTCGCTGGGCTCGAGCAGGACTTCGAGATCGCCGGAACCCACCACGCCCACGTGCACGGGGCGTTCGGGCACGCGGGTGGCGGCGAAGCGGTAGTCGAGGGTCTGCATCGCGATCAGGTCCTTTGCTCGAGGGCGTCGATGAACAGGGCAGCGGCGAGCAGGTCAGCGCTGCCGCCAGGGGAGAGGTGCTCGGTCGTGCACAGGTGGTCGAGCTCGACCAGGCGGGACCGGCCCGCGGGCGTGTGGCAACCGCCGGCGGTGAGGACGGCCGACGCGGCGGTCTGCAGCGCACGCAGGCCCCCGGCGCCGCCACGGTGGAGGACGCAGGTGTCGTCGAGATGGGCCATCAGCGTGACCAGGGCGTCCAGACGGGCCGACGGCTCGTCCGCTCCGCGCGCCCGGGCCGACCGGAGAGCGGGCAGTGCGAGTCGTCGGACGTGCGGGAAGCCCGCCTGCGCCTCGCCGGTGGCGCCGGTGGCGCCGTAGCGGTGGCGGGCCAGCGCGCCGTGGGAGGTGGGGACTCCCCGGCGGTCGCCCACCACCGGATCGGGGATGCAGGAGACGGCGGCGGCGTACGCCGTCAGCGCGTGGGCCTCGAGGTCGGTCGCGGCCGCGGCCCCGGAGCGCCGCCCCCCCCCCCCGCGCCCCCCCCC
>JAEZKN010000069.1 GCA_023415395.1 Actinomycetes bacterium | reverse complement strand
CCGGTCGGCGTAGCGCCGCCACCGCGCGCCTATGGGGGGGTCTAACGCCGCCGGCACCTCGGGCGCCCGGGGGACCGGGACGTCGGCGTCGAGGACGCCGTTGACGCGGCGGACGAACCGCTCCGGGTCGGGCAGCTCGTCGAGGTCGAGGTGCACGACCTGGCCGCGCGCGTGCACGCCCGCGTCGGTACGGCCGGCGCACACGACGTCGACCGACGGCACCCGCAGGACGGTCGCGAGCGCGGCCGTGAGCTCGCCCTGCACGGTCCGCAGCCCCGGCTGGGCGGCCCAGCCGTGGAAGCCGCTGCCGTCGTAGGCGAGGTCGAGCCGGATGCGCACCGCCCGATCCTAGGACGTGCCTCAGCGCCGGACCGGCTCGCCGCCGATCCGGACGCCCGCGACGTCGGCGGTCCGAGCGCGAACACCGTGGCCAGCGCCCGGCGGCGCACGCGTCGAGCACAGGAACGCACCCTCAGCGTGTTGTCAACGCTCCTAGGCTGGTGTCGTGAGCATCCCCGCCATCGTGCTGATCGGGGCCGAGCACCCCGACGAGCTGCGCGACGCGTTCCGCCGCTACGACCACGAGTACGACGTCCGGCTGACCCGCTCCTGCCTCGAGGCGCTCCGGGCCACCCACGACGTCCTGGCCGACGGCGGCACCGTCGCCATGTTCGTCTCCGAGTCCGTCGTCCCGGACGCGGAGACCGTCCTGCACGCCTTCCACAAGCTGCGCGAGAAGGTCCCGACCGCGCGCCGCATGATCGCGGCGCACTGGGACCGCTTCCTCGCCGACGGGCCCGGCCTGCGCCCCGGGATGGTGGCGGGCAAGTACGACGCGTTCCTGCTGATGCCGCGCGGCGTGCGCGACGAGGAGTTCCACAACGCTGTCACCGACCTGCTCTCCGACTGGGGCGCGACCGTGCCCGACCCCGAGGTCGTGTCGGTGAAGATCGTGTCGCCGGTGCGCGACGGGCTGACGCTGGCCATCCGCGACTTCCTCGACCGGATGGGCATGCCCTCCCGGGTCTACGCCCCCGAGTCCGACGGCGGGCAGTACGTCCTCGACCGGTGGGAGGGCGAGCCGGCCTACCCGCTGGTCCACCGGCCCAACGGCCCGGTCGTCCACGCCACCTCGGTGCGCGACGTCGCGATCGCCGTCTACGGCGCCCCGACCGAGCTCGACCTGGACCACGTGGTCGACGTGGCGGTCGTCGGCGGGGGCCCGGCCGGGCTCGCCACCGCGGTGTACGCCGCGTCCGAGGGGCTCTCGACGGTGATCCTCGAGGCCGAGGCGGTCGGCGGCCAGGCCGGCACCAGCTCGATGATCCGCAACTACCTCGGCTTCCCGCGCGGCATCTCCGGCATGCGGCTGGCCATGCGCGCCCGCAACCAGGCGCTGCGCTTCGGGGCGCAGTTCTTCACCGGCCAGGTCGTCGACGAGCTGCGGCCCGGGCACGGCGGCGAGCCGCACGTGCTCTGCACCGACTCCGGCGAGGTGCGGGCGCGCTCGGTCGTCATCGCCAGCGGCGTCGCCTACCGCAAGCTGCGCGTCGACCCGATCGAGGAGCTGGTCGGCATGGGCGTCCACTACGGCGCCGCGATGACCGCCGCCCGCGAGATGGAGGGACAGGACGTCTTCGTGGTCGGCGGGGGCAACTCGGCCGGCCAGGCCGCGATGCACCTCGCGCGGTTCGCCCGCTCGGTCACCATCCTGGTGCGCCGGCCCTCGCTCGAGGAGACGATGTCGGCGTACCTCGTCAACGAGATCGAGTACAGCAGCCGGATCACCGTGCGGCCCTGCTGCACGGTGGTCGACGGCGGTGGCGACGGGCACCTGGAGTGGCTCGAGCTCGAGGACACGCGCACCGGCGAGCGCGACCGGGTGGCGGCCTACGGCCTCTTCCTGCTCCTGGGCGCCGAGCCGCACTGCGACTGGGTCCCGCCGGGCATCGCGCGCGACGCGCGTGGCTTCGTGCTGACCGGCCGCGACGTCCCCCGCGAGCACTGGACCGACGGGCTGCCGCCGGCGGAGTACGCGACGACCGTCCCCGGCGTCTTTTGCGCCGGCGACGTGCGGGCGGGGTCGATGAAGCGGGTCGCGTCGGCGAGCGGCGAGGGCGCGTCCGTCGTACCCCTCGTGCACGCGTGGCTGGCGCCCGAGCCGGACTAGAGCAACCCCGCCTCGCGGGCGGCGAGCACGGCCGTGACGCGGTCGTGGGCACCGAGGCGGCCGTACGCGCCCTGCAGGTGCCGGTGGACGGTGCGCTCGGAGATCCCCAGCCGGGCCGCGATCCCGGCCGCCGTGCGCCCCTGCGCCAGCAGCCGGACGACCGCCAGCTGCGCGGCCGTCAGGTCTCCGGTCGCCTCGGCGCCCGCGCCGGTCGCGCCCTGCCGGTCCAGCAGCACGAGGAGCCGCTGGAGGGCGGTCGCGACCCGGAGGTCCTCGTCCGTGAAGTCCTGACGCGGCCGGGCGAGCACGAAGCCCCGGCCCCGGGGCCCGTCCGCCCGGTGCACGAGGACGAGGTGCTGCTCGGCCTCGATCGGCACGAAGTACTCCTGCAGGAAGCCGGTCGCCACGTCCGACACCAGCGAGGACGGCACGCGTCCGACGGTCATGGGTGCGAGGCTGCCGGTGGCCCCGAACCACCGCAGCACCGGATGGTGCGGGACCGCGGCGTCCATCGCGGCGCGCACCTCGGGGGTGTCGAAGCCCGCCACCGGCACGTGGACCTCGAAGCCGCTGCGACCGGGCCCGTCCACCCAGCTCCACGCGACCTGGCAGCCGAAGCTCTGGTGCAGCCGGGCCGAGATCAGCCGGTGCGGGAAGGCCGCGAGCGGCCGGGCGAGCAGGTCGCCCACGAGGTCGACCCAGTCGCTGGTCCGCCGCTCCACTGCTCCCATGCCGGTCCTCCCGAGCCGGATGAGGTCAGGCTAGACCCGGAGCCGGGGCGTGGGTAGTTCCTGCCAGCGCGTCGCCCTCCGGGCGCCCCGGCGGCCACCATCGAAGCGTGAGCACGCAGGTGGTGGCGGCGCCTCCGGACCCGGTCCGCGCCCTCGCCCGCTGGGCGGCCGAGCACTGCCCGGAGGGCGGCACGGTGCTGGACGTCGGGGCCGGCGAGCACGCCTCCGGCGGACTCCGCCCGCTGCTCGCCCGGCACGTCCACCTCGTCGGCACCGACCCCGACCACGCGATCGAGCGCAACCGCGTGCTCGACGAGCGGCACCGGCGAAGCGCCGAGGAGCTCGCGCTCGAGCACCCGGGACGGTACGACGTCGTGCTGTCGGTCTTCGTCCTCGAGCACGTCGAGGACCCGCCGGCCTTCGCGGACGCCTGCGCCCGCCTGCTGCGTCCCGGCGGCTCGTGGTTCGCGCTCACGCTCAACGTGCGCCACTACTTCGGCGCCACCGCCTGGGCGGCGCACCGGCTCGGCCTCCAGCCCACGCTCCTGCGGCTGCTCACCGGTCCCGCGTCCGCGCACGACCACCGGTTCCCGACCCGCTACCGCTTCAACTCGCACCGCACCGTCGAACGGGTGTGCCGGGCCGCCGGGTTCGACGACGTCGAGCTCCGCGTCTACGACGCGCCCGACCGGTACGCGTGGTACCTCCCCCGTCCGCTGGACGCGCTGCCGGCGGCGTACTCCTCGGTGGCGTACCGGCTCGGCCGGCCGGGTCTCATGGGACATCTCTCGTTCCGGGCGCGGCGGGCCCGAGACTCCGACCGTCGGCCGGAGCGACCGGTTCAGAGCTCGTCGCGGTAGGGCGGGTCCGCGCCGGGCCGCGAGACCGTGACCGCGGCGGCTCGCGCCGCGTGGGCGAGGACCGCCTCGATCTCGTCCGTGGTCAGCCCGTCGAGCGGGCGGCCCCACAGCGCGTCGACGACGGCCGCGCCGAAGGTGTCTCCCGCCCCGATGGTGTCGGCGACCTCGACCGGCAGCGAGGCGACCTCGACCACGCCGTCGGCGCTCACCCAGGTCGCGCCCTCTCCGCCGCGCGTCACGACGACGGCGGCCGGGCCCAGCGTCAGCAGGTGGCGCGCGGCGTCCTCGGTGCCCATGCCCGGGTAGAGCACCCCGAGGTCCTCGTCGGAGGCCTTCACCAGGTCCGCGACGCCGGCCATCCGCTCGACCCGGGCGAGCAGGTCCGGTCCGGTGCCGGTGATCGCCGGGCGGGCGTTGATGTCGTAGCTGACCGTTGTGCGACCCGGCAGGCCCTCCAGCAGCGCCAGCACCTGACCCGCGCCCGGCTCGAGCACCGCCCCGATCGAGCAGACGTGCACGGCGACCGGGTCCCCGGGGTCGACGTCGGCGATCCGCCAGTCGAGGTCGAACACGTAGGAAGCGGCGCCGTCGGACCCGAGGGTGGCCGCCGCGGTGCCGGTCCGCTCGAGCACCTGCGGGTCGCTCGCCAGCTCCACCCCGGCCCGGTCCAGGTGGTCGGCCAGGATCCGGCCGTGCGCGTCGTCGGCCCAGGCGGTGACGAACCGCACCGGGCGGCCCAGGCGGCTCAGGGCGACCGCGACGTTGGCGGCGCTGCCTCCGGCGTACTCGGTCGTCGTGCCGTCGGCGCCGTGCACCACGTCGACCAGCGACTCTCCCACCACCAGTGCGCTCCGCGTCGCCTCCATGGGGATGTCTCTACCATGCGAGAGCAATGGCGCGACCCCGCCGGGGGCGCCGACCGCCCGGCCGACAGGAGACCCCATGCCGATCGACCCCCAGCTGGCCACCGTGCTGGAGCTCCTCGCCTCGCTGGAC
>JAEZKN010000035.1 GCA_023415395.1 Actinomycetes bacterium | reverse complement strand
ACGCCGTGCTGCGCACCGCCGACGTTGCCGCCGAGCGCCCGCATGCCGCCGACGAGGGCGGTCATCTCCGGAGCGGTCACGTTGAGCAGGTAGGCCCGCTCCACCAGCAGCTTCTCCGGCTGCATCTTCTCGCCAGGGCGCAGGTAGTTGCGGAAGCCGTCGGCGCGGGGCTCGAGGACCCGGAAGGAGTCCGCGTCCGTCTGCTCCTGGGTGGCGTCGGTGCGACCGGGGTGGAAGGGCACGGTGACCTCGACGCCGGCGTCCTTGGCGGCCTTCTCGATCGCGGCGTTGCCCGCGATGACGATCAGGTCGGCCAGGGAGACCTGCGCGCCGCCGGCGGCGTTGAAGTCGGCCTGGACCGCCTCCAGCTTCTCCAGCACGCGGGCCAGCTGCTCGGGCTGGTTGACCGCCCAGTTGCGCTGCGGCTCCAGACGGATGCGGGCGCCGTTGGCACCGCCGCGCTTGTCGGTGGAGCGGAACGACGAGGCCGAGGCCCAGGCGGTCGAGACCAGCTCGGAGATGCTCAGGCCGGTCTCGAGGACCTTGGCCTTCAGCGTCGCCACGTCGGCGTCGTCGATGAGCGCGCCCTCGTGGGCCGGGACCGGGTCCTGCCACAGCTGGGGCTCGGGGACCCAGGGGCCCAGGTAGCGGTCGATCGGGCCCATGTCACGGTGCAGCAGCTTGTACCAGGCCTTGGCGAACGCCGCGGCGAACTCGTTGGGGTTCTCCAGGAACCGGCGCGAGATCTTCTCGTACTCGGGGTCGAAGCGCAGCGCGAGGTCGCTGGTCAGCATCGTGGGCTTGCGCTTGGGCGAGTCGGCGGTCGGGCCGGGGATGATGTCCTCGGCGTCCTTGGCCACCCACTGCCAGGCACCCGCGGGGCTCTTGGTCTGCTCCCACTCGTACTTGAACAGCTGCTTGAAGATGTCGTTGCTCCAGCGGGTGGGCGTGGTTGTCCAGGTGACCTCCAGGCCCGAGGTGATGGTGTCGGCGCCCTTGCCGGTGCCGAAGGAGCTCTTCCAGCCCAGGCCCTGCTCCTCCAGCGGCGCGGCCTCGGGCTCGGGGCCCACCAGCGCGGCGTCGCCGGCGCCGTGGGTCTTGCCGAAGGTGTGGCCACCGGCGATGAGCGCGACGGTCTCCTCGTCGTTCATCGCCATGCGCGCGAAGGTGTCGCGGATGTCACGGGCCGAGGCCAGCGGGTCGGGGTTGCCGTTGGGGCCCTCGGGGTTGACGTAGATCAGGCCCATCTGGACCGCGCCCAGCGGGTCGGAGAGCTCGCGCTCACCGCTGTAGCGCTCGTCGCCGAGCCAGGTGTCCTCGGGGCCCCAGTAGATCTCCTCCGGCTCCCAGACGTCCTCGCGGCCGAAGCCGAAGCCGAAGGTCGAGAAGCCCATGTCCTCCAGGGCGACGTTGCCGGCGTAGACGAGCAGGTCGGCCCACGAGATCTTCTGGCCGTGCTTCTGCTTGACCGGCCAGAGCAGGCGGCGTGCCTTGTCGAGGTTCGCGTTGTCCGGCCAGCTGTTCAGCGGGGCGAAGCGCTGGCCGCCGTCACCGGCGCCACCGCGGCCGTCGTAGATGCGGTACGTGCCGGCCGCGTGCCAGCTCATCCGGATGAACAGGCCGCCGTAGTGGCCGAAGTCCGCCGGCCACCAGTCCTGCGAGGAGTTGAGGATCTCGACGATGTCGCGGCGCAGCTCGGCCAGGTCGAGGCTCTTGAACGCCTCGGAGTACTCGAAGCCCTCGTCGAGCGGGTTGCCGGCCGGCGAGTGGGCGTGCAGGACGGAGAGGTCGAGCTGGTTGGGCCACCAGTCCTTGATGCTGTGCGGGCGGCCACCCGTCTTCGGCGTCGGGGAGTCGATCGCCGGGTTCTCGCTCTCGCTGCCGGAGGCGGCGGCCGAGTCGTGCATGACGGGGCAGCCCTCAGCCTCCTTGCGGTCGATGCCCTGGGGGCTCGTGGGGTCCTGGTTGTCGGACATGGTCAACCTTTCCAGCTGGCGAATGAATCACTGAAGGGGTGTCACTGAGAGGTGGAGCAGTCGGGGCAGCGGCCCCAGTAGATGACCTCCGCCTCCTCGACCGCGAAGCCGTGGTCGTCGGAGGCCGTGAGGCACGGAGCGTGGCCGACGGCGCAGTCGACGTCGGCGATGGCGCCGCAGGAGCGGCACACGATGTGGTGGTGGTTGTCGCCGACGCGCGACTCGTAGCGCGCGACCGCGCCGGACGGCTGGATGCGGCGCACCAGACCAGCCGACGTCAGGGCCCGCAGCACGTCGTACACCGCCTGGTGGGAGACGTCGGCGAGGTCGGCGCGCGCGGCGCCGATGATCGACTCGGTGTCGGCGTGGGGGAGGCGGTGCACCGCATCCAGGACGGCCAGGCGCGGGCGCGTGACGCGCAGGTCGGCGTCGCGGAGCATCCGTTCGAGGTCGGCCGTGGTGGGCATGGCCCCACCTTCTCGCACTTTCTTGAATGGTTCAAGACAACGGCACCGGCGAGTCGCGCGTCGTAGTGCGTCACCCTAGGGTCGAGGGCGATGACGGCCGCAACTCCAGCACCTCCGACCGTTTCCGCCCCCGCGACCACCTGGCGCTACCGACCCGAGCTCGACGGCCTGCGCGCCTTCGCCGTCGTGGTGATCGTGTTCTTCCACGCCCGCGTGGCAGGAGCGTCGAGCAGCTTCATCGTGCTCGACCTCTTCTTCGTGCTCTCGGGCTTCCTGGTCACCAACGTCGTGCTCAGCGAGATCGACGCCACGGGGCGGCTCCGCCTGGGCAGCTACTACGCGCGGCGCGTGCGCCGGCTGCTGCCGGCCGCCGTCGTGACGATCGTGGTCACCTCGCTGGTCTTCGTCATGGTCGCCTCCCAGCCCGAGCGGCTCGGCCTGGTCCGGCAGGCCCAGGCTGCGCTGGTCTACCTCGCCAACTGGCAGTTCATCGCCGACGGGGCCGACTACTTCGCCGGGGACATCCGCGCGTCGCCGTTCATGCACTTCTGGTCGCTGTCGATCGAGGAGCAGTACTACATCGTCTTCCCGCTGCTGATCGTCGCGTGGTGGCGGCTGGCGCGCGGGCGGGGTCGGGTCCTCCTCGCGGTGCTGCTGGGGATCGGGGCGCTCTCGGTGGCCTCCCAGCTCTACTGGGCGTCCGTCGACCCGACGCGCGCCTACTTCGCGACCGACGCGCGGCTCTTCCAGCTGCTGGCCGGCGCCGCGCTCGCCGTGGCGCTGCGCGAGTTCGCGACCCCGCACCCGGAGGGCGGCGTCCGGTGGACGCGGGCCGGCACCTGGCTCGGAAGCGCGGGCCTGGTGGGGTACGCCGTGGTGGGCTCGGAGCTGCTCGACCTCACCGTGTCGCACCGCAACCTCGTCGCCACCGTGCTCGCCTCGGCGCTGGTCATCGGGACCTACACCGCGCCGCGGTCGCTGGTCGCCCGGCTCTTCGCCCTCCCGTGGCTGGTCTACCTCGGCACCATCTCCTACGGCATCTACCTGTGGCACTACCCCGTCCTGCTCGTGCTCGACCGGCTCTTCACCGCGCGGCCGCTCGTGATCGCGGTGATGGCCCTGGCCGGCGCGACCGCGCTGGCGTCGATGTCCTACCAGCTGCTGGAGACCCCGATCCGCCGCGGTCGCGTGCTCAACCCGTTCCCCTGGTCCACGGTGACCGCCGGGCTCGCGGCGAGCGTGCTGGCCGCGGTCCTCGTCGTCCCTCCGGTGCTCTCGAGCGCGCGGACCCCGTCGGTCGTGCCGGCCACCAGCACCGCCACGGAC
>JAEZKN010000611.1 GCA_023415395.1 Actinomycetes bacterium | reverse complement strand
CGACGATCGCCCACGCCTCCTCGGGCACCTCGGTGACGCCGGCGAAGGCGATGGTCGGCACGGCGGTCGAGAGCAGGACGGCGTCCCGCGGGTAGGCGGTCAGGTGGCGCACCAGCGGTCCCGAGTCGCCGCGCAGGTGGGCGGCGACGGCCTGGACGTGCGAGCGCTCCCGGGTGGTGGCGCGCGGCGCGTGCCGCAGGGCGTCTCGGAGGCGGCCCGGCACGTCGATCGCGGCGCACAGCTCGTGACCGAGCAGGGCGAGCGTGGCGTGCCCGAGCGCGAAGGTGGGGTCGAGCGTGACCGCCGCGGCCACCGACCGCTCCGCGCCGGCACGGAGACGGAGGAGGTCGAGCACGCCGCGGCTGTACGCCGTGGCCGCCTCCGGGGTGCAGGTGAGCGCGTAGCCGTAGGGGTCCCGACAGATCATGTAAGTAGAGTAAGACACAAGACAATGGACTTGGGGGAGGTCGGCGACGCGAGGCTGTCGGCGGCGGACCGTAGGGTTGGCGACGTGCCATCGCCTGCGTCGTACCGGCCGGAGCCGGGGTCGATCCCGACCCAGCCCGGGGTGTACCGCTTCCGCGACCCGAAGGGCCGCGTGATCTACGTCGGCAAGGCGAAGAACCTGCGCGCGCGGCTCTCGTCCTACTTCCAGGACCTGCGCAACCTGCACGCCCGCACGGCCACCATGGTGACCACCGCGGCGAGCGTCGAGTGGACGGTCGTGAAGACCGAGGTCGAGGCGCTCCAGCTGGAGTACTCCTGGATCAAGGAGTTCGACCCGCGCTTCAACGTGAAGTACCGCGACGACAAGTCCTACCCGTGGCTCGCCGTCACTGTCGGGGAGGAGTTCCCGCGGGTGATGGTCGGTCGCGGCGCCAAGCGCAAGGGCACCCGCTACTTCGGCCCGTACAGCCACGCGTGGGCGATCCGCGAGACCGTCGACATCCTCCTGCGCGTCTTCCCGATGCGCTCGTGCAGCAACGGGGTCTTCAAGCGGTCCCAGCAGATCGGCCGCCCGTGCCTGCTGGGCTACATCGACAAGTGCGTCGCGCCATGTGTCGGCAACGTCAGCGCCGAGCAGCACCGCGAGATCGTCGACGACTTCTGCGAGTTCATGGGCGGTCGTACGCGGCCGTTCATGAAGCGCATCGAGGACGAGATGTACGCCGCCTCGGAGGCGCTCGACTTCGAGAAGGCCGCCCGCCTGCGCGACGACCTCGGGGCCATGAACCGTGCCCTGGAGAAGCAGGCGGTCGTGCTCGGCGACGGCGCGGACGCGGACGTGATCGCGCTCGCGGAGGACCCCCTCGAGGTCGCGGTGCAGATCTTCTACGTGCGCGGCGGTCGCATCCGGGGCCAGCGGGGGTGGGTCGCCGACCGGGTCGACGAGGGCGACACCGCGAAGCTCGTCGACGACTTCCTCCTGCAGCTCTACGCCGGCGCCGGCGGTGACGAGATCCCGCGGGAGATCCTCGTGCCCGCGCTGCCGCCCGACCACGCGATCTACGAGCAGCTGCTCAGCGACCTGCGGGGGGCGAAGGTCGCGATCCGGGTGCCGCAGCGCGGCGACAAGAAGACGCTGCAGGAGACCGTGGCGCAGAACGCGCTCCAGGCGCTCGCGCTCCACAAGACCAAGCGGGCCAGCGACCTGACCACCCGCAACCGCGCCTTGGAGGAGATCCAGAGCGCGCTCGAGCTCGACGACGTGCCGCTGCGCATCGAGTGCTACGACATCTCCAACCTCCAGGGCACCGAGGTCGTCGCGTCGATGGTGGTCTTCGAGGACGGTCTCGCGCGCAAGAGCGAGTACCGCCGCTTCGTCATCCGTGGTGTCGACGGCCAGAACGACGTCGCCTCCATGCACGAGGTCATCACCCGTCGCTTCAAGCGCCTGCTCGACGAACAGGCCACGAGCACCGAGCGGGTGACCGAGAACGGTCCGATGCTCGTCGACCCGGAGACGGGCCGCCCCCGGAAGTTCGCCTACGCGCCCGGTCTCGTCGTGGTCGACGGCGGACCGCCCCAGGTCGCGGCCGCCGAGCGCGCACTCGCCGAGCTGGGCATCGACGACATCCCGGTCTGCGGCCTGGCCAAGCGGCTGGAGGAGGTGTGGGTGCCCGGCGAGGAGGACCCGGTGATCCTGCCGCGGTCCAGCGAGGGGCTCTACCTGCTGCAGCGCATCCGCGACGAGGCGCACCGCTTCGCGATCACCCACCACCGGTCGCGGCGCTCCAAGTCGATGGTCGAGAGCGTCCTCGACGACGTGCCCGGTCTGGGGGAGGTCCGCCGCAAGACGCTGCTCAAGCACTTCGGGTCGCTGAAGAAGCTCCGCGAGGCCGAGGTCGACGAGATCGCGCAGGTGCCGGGCATCGGGCCGCGCACCGCGGCGGCGATCAAGGATGCGGTGGCGCAGGCGAGCAGCAAGAATCGACCGGTCAGCGTCAACACGGCGACCGGCGAGATCGAGGAGGGCTGATGTCCGCGGGGGATCACCACGGAGAGCTCGTGGTCGTGACCGGCATGACCGGTGCCGGCCGCAGCACCGCGGCCAAGGAGCTGGAGGACCTCGGCTACTACGTCGTCGACAACATGCCGCCCTCGCTGCTGCGCGAGGTCGTCCGGCTGGTCGACGAGAGCCGCGGCGTCGAGCAGCCCATCGCGGTCGTCGTCGACGTCCGGTCCGGCTCGTTCTTCCAGTCGCTGCAGGCCAACCTGGCCCAGGGCGCGACCGGCCGGCACGCGACGCTCGTCTTCCTGGAGGCCTCCGACGACGTGCTGGTCCGTCGCCAGGAGGCCGCCCGACGACCCCACCCGCTCCAGGCGGGCGGCCGGCTGCTCGACGGGCTCCAGCGCGAGCGCGTCGTGCTCGCCGACCTGCGCAGCGACGCCGACCTGGTCATCGACACCACGGCCCTCAACGTGCACCAGCTGACCGACCGCATCGCGGAGGCGTTCGGCCGGCCCGAGACGGTCCGGCTGCGGGTGACCGTGACCAGCTTCGGCTTCAAGTACGGCATCCCGGTCGACGCCGACTTCGTCGCCGACATGCGCTTCCTGCCCAACCCGCACTGGATCCCCGAGCTGCGCCCGGGCACCGGCAGGGACTCCGACGTGGCGGCGTACGTCCTGGGCCAGCCGGGCGCGGGGGAGTTCCTCGACGGCTACGTCCCCGTGCTCGAGGGGGTGGCCGACGGCTACCTGCGGGAGGGCAAGCGGTTCATGACGGTCGCGGTCGGCTGCACCGGCGGCAAGCACCGCAGCGTCGCGATGACCGAGGAGATCGTGCGCCGGCTCCGGGAGTCCGGCTACGAGGCGCGCCCCAGCCACCGCGACCTCGGCCGCGAGTGATGACGGTCCAGGACCGTGCCCACCAGCGGGCACAGGCGGTCGCCGCGTTCGGGGGCGGTCACGGGCTGGCGGCGACGCTCCAGGCCCTGCGGGTCCTCGCCGACGACCTGGTCGTCGACGACCTGACGGCGGTGGTGACCGTCGCCGACAACGGCGGCTCGTCGGGCCGGCTGCGCGCCGAGTTCGGGGTGCTCCCGCCCGGCGACCTGCGGATGGCGCTCGCCGCGCTGTGCGGGGAGCAGGAGTGGGGCGACACCTGGGCCCGCGTGCTCCAGCACCGCTTCGCCGGGGAGGGCGAGATGCGCGGCCACGTGATCGGCAACCTCCTCATCGTCGGTCTCTGGGAGCAGCTCGGTGACCCGGTCGCCGCCCTCGACTGGGTCGGGCGGCTGCTCGGGGCGTCGGGGCGCGTGCTGCCGATGGCGCTGACCCCGCTCGACATCACCGCCGAGGTGCGGGGCCTGGACCCGGCGGACCCGGACGCGCTGCGCAGCGTGCGCGGCCAGGTCGAGGTCGCGACCACCGACGGCGTGATCGCGTCCATCGCCCTCGACCCGCCGGACCCGGCGCCCTGCCCGGAGGCGATCGCGGCCGTCGGCGCGGCGGACTGGCTCGTCCTGGGTCCGGGGTCGTGGTTCACCTCGGTGATCCCTCACCTGCTGGTGCCGGCGCTGCACGACGCGCTGGTGGCCAGCGAGGGCCGGGTGATCGTCACGCTCAACCTGGAGGAGCAGGCGGGGGAGACGCCGGGCTTCGGCGCGGCCGACCACCTGGCCGTGCTGGCCGAGCACGCGCCGGACCTGCGGGTGCACACGGTGCTCGCCGACACCCGGCACCGAGACGACCCCGACCTGCGCGACGTGGTGGAGGCCTCGGGGGCGCGGCTGGGCGTGGGGGACGGCGCCCGCGACGACGGCACAGCCCGGCACGACCCGGTGAAGCTGGCGGCGGCGTACTCCTCCATCATGGGCGGCCGCTGACGCGCGGCCGGCACTCCGTCCGGCGTGGAGGGTCGTTGACGGGCGTGAAAGGATCGTGGCATGGCGATGACGGCACAGGTGAAGGCAGAGCTGGCCTCCACCCAGATCACCAAGACGTGCTGCCGCAAGGCCGAGGTGGCCTCGATGCTGCGGTTCGCCGGCGGCCTGCACATCGTGAGCGGCAAGATCGTGGTCGAGGCCGAGTTCGACACCGGCGCGGCCGCCCGCCGGCTGCGCACCAACATCGCCGAGGTCTACGGCCACCAGTCCGACGTCGTCATGGTCCAGGGCAACGGCATCCGCAAGGGCAGCCGCTACATCGTGCGCGTCGTCAAGGACGGCGAGGCGCTGGCCCGACAGACCGGCCTGGTCGACCAGCGCGGCCGCCCGGTCCGCGGCCTGCCCCCGGCGGTCGTCTCCGGTGGCGGCTGCGACGCGGTCGCCGCGTGGCGCGGCTCCTTCCTCGCGCACGGCTCGCTCACCGAGCCCGGCCGCTCAATGGCACTCGAGGTGACCTGCCCCGGGTCGGAGTCG
>JAEZKN010000607.1 GCA_023415395.1 Actinomycetes bacterium | reverse complement strand
GATCCACGTCGTCGCCGAGCAGGCCAGCCCGGGCCGCGCTACAGCGGCCACTCGCTGGTCGTGGACCCCCTCGGTGACGTGCTGGCCGAGGCGGGCGAGGGGGCGGAGGTGCTGTCGGCCGAGCTCGACCACGAGATCCTCGCCACGGCCCGGCGGACCAATCCCTCGCTCGCGAACCGGCGTCTGTAACCTTGCCCGCCGTGTCCAGGTCCGCTCCGCGTCGTCGTGCCGAGCGGCCGCCGTCGCGGCGCACCCCGGCCGCCGGTGGCCTGCGGACTCGTGGCGAGCGCATCGCCGGCTCCCGCGTGCCGATCGTGGCGTGGGCTCTCGTCGTGCTCGCCGGGGCGGGGGCGCTGCTGACCGCCTGCGTCGGCGACGCCGGCCCGGGGTGGATCTGCGGGGCGGGCGCGGTCGCGATCACCACGGCGTACTCGTGGGCGCTGGCCGCCCGCACGGGAGGACGCCCGGTCGTGGTCGGGACCCTGGCGCTCGTGCTGGGCGTCGCGGTGCTGGTCATCGACGACGACCGCCTGCGCACCGGCGCCGCGGTCCTGACCGGCGTCGTCGCCGCCGTGCTCGCGGTGATGGTCACCGTCCCCGCGGTGAAGTTCGTCCATGCCGCCCGCGAGGTCGTGCTGGCCACCCTGGTCGCCGGGATCGGGGCGTTCGCCGTCGTCGGGTTCGAGCCGGTGGTGAAGGTGGCGCGGTTCGAGTACGTCACCCTCGGGCTCGCGCTGGTCGGTGCGTTCGCGGTGGTCAACCGCCTCGGCGCCGGCCTCCACGGACTCGGTCGGCGCGGCATCGTGGCCGTGCTCGTCGGCAGCCTGGTGCTCGCCGTGACGCTGGCGTACGCCGAGCTGCTGCGCCGCTACGGCACCCCGGCCCTGCTCTCGACGCTCCTGGACGCCGTGTCCTGGAGCCGCGCCAACCTCGGCGCCTTCCCCAAGCCCCTCGAGACGGTGCTCGGCGTCCCCGCCCTGGCCTGGGGCACGCACATGCGCGCCCGCCGCCGGCAGGGCTGGTGGGTCTGCGCGTTCGGCGTCGCCGCCACCGCCTCGGTCGCCACCGCCCTCGTGAACCCGTCGGTCGCGCTCACCGAGGCGGGCCTCTCGGTCGGCTACGGCCTCGTCGTCGGCCTGTTCATCGGGTTCGTGGTCATCCGTCTCGACCTCGCGCTCACCGGCTCCTCCGGCGGCAGCCGGGGTCGCCGCGGGCGCCGGGACGAGGAGGCCACCGCGCTGCGCCCCGAGCCCGCCCGCACCCGCCCGCTCCTCTGATTCCGGGTACCCCGCGGTAACGGCTAGGTTCGCGACATGGCGCGTGAGCAGGTGACCGAGATCGTCGCGGAGATGGTGGCGAACGTGATGGCCGTGGCGGTCGCGCCCGGCGACGCCGTCGAGCCGGGGGACACGGTGGTGCTCCTGGAGTCGATGAAGATGGAGATCCCGGTGCTCGTCGAGGCGCCCGGGACGGTCCGCGCTGTGAAGGTCGCGCCGGGCGACGTCGTCCAGGAGGGTGACGTGCTCGTGGAGATCAGCGCCTGAGCCTCACCCGATGATCGTGTTGACCGCCAGCACGATGATCAGCGCGTTGAAGAAGAAGCCCAGCGTGGTGTGCCACAGCACCGTCCACCGCATCCGGGTCGTCAGCACCGTGACGTCGGGTGTCGCGAAGGACGTGGCGTTGGTGAAGGAGAAGTAGACGAAGTCGGCCAGCCGGGGCTCGGCGTCCCCGGGGAACCGCAGCGGCCGGTCGGCGTCGCCGCGGTAGCGGGCGGCGTAGATGCGGGCGAAGCCCCAGTGGAAGAGCGCCCAGGCGGCGAGCATCGCCCACACACCGAGGACCTGGTAGTTCTCGCCCCACCGCGGGTCCTCCCGCTCGAGCAGGAGGGTCAGGGCCGACCCCAGGCCGACCACGCTGCTCACGAACGTGGCCGCGGTCGAGACGAGCCGGGAGCCCCGGGCGTGCTCCGTGCGGGCGGCGGGCCCGCCCGGCCGGCGTACGGCGACCGACAGCAGCACGATCGCGCCGAGCACGTAGAGCGTCGCGAGGAGGCTCCACAGCCGCATCAGCCCGATGATCTCGGCGTCCTCCTGGCTGGCGATGAGCGCGACGCCGACGGCGGTCAGCGCCAGCTGCACGACGAGGTCGCCGAGGACGAGCAGGGAGCGGGTCCGGGAGGTCACCGGCGCATCATGGCCGAGGACGGTGGCAGAGGGGGCGGGATTCGAACCCGCGGTGGGTCTCCCCACGACCGCTTTCAAGGCGGTTCCGATCGGCCACTCCGGCACCCCTCCGTGCGCCCGCCGGCCAGGCCGGGCACCCGGGGAGTCTACGGGCAGGGCTACTCGGAGCCGCCGAGCTCCAGCTCCACCTCGTCGTAGGCGAGGTCGTGGAGGCGCTGGAGGTGGTGGGTGACGTCGCCGAGCAGCCGGACGAGCTCGGCTCGGACCGCCTCGACGTCGCGATCCTCGAGCACCCGTGGCTCCAGGGTGTCGAGGCGGTGGAGCAGGAGGGTGCGCTCGCGCAGCAGGCCACCCTCACGGGCGGCGAACCAGCCCTCCCCGCTGTCGCCGGACTCGGCGCGCAGCGCCTCCCGGACGGCACCCATCCGGTCCCGGACGCCCGAGCGCCAGCCCTCCAGCGAGACTCCGGGCCGTCGGGGGGCGTCGAGGGCCTGCGTGAGGCCCTGCACCGCGCTCGTCATTCCGTGGGTGGTGACGGTCATCGGGACCTCCCGGCGAGCCCGGAGCGGTGGGGGGAGATACGAGTGTCACTCCGGAGACCACCGGCCACAACCCGGTGGCGCGGCCGAATTCGGTGTCTTGTTCAATCAGTACGTGCAGACGTCCGACTATCGGCTCGCCCCGGCCCTCGGTGCCCGCTTCCTCGGTGCCCTGCTGGTGCTGCTCGCCCTGGTGCTCGCGGTCCTCACCCTGCTCGTCGTGGTGCTGGACTGGCCGGTGGGCGTCCTCGTGGGCGCCGCGGCGGCCGGCGTCGTCGGCGTGGCCGTGGCGGGCCTGCTGGTGCTGCGGGTGGTGCCGGTCGTGCGCTTCACCGGGGAGGGCTACCGCGTCCGCATGGTGCGCGCCGCCGGCACGACCGCGGCCGGCTGGCGCGAGGTGACCGAGGCGGTCGCCACCACCGTGGGTAGCACGCCGGTGGTCGTGATCCGGCTCGACGACGGCCGCTCCACGACCATCCCGGTGCAGGCCCTCGCCGCCGACCGCGACGAGTTCGTCCGGGACCTGCAGCGGCACCTCCAGGCCGGCTCCGGTCTGCGGCCCTGGGACGGGTCCGCCCCCTGATTGGTCGTCGCCGCCCGCTGCCTTGTAGCCTGTGCTCGCTGACGGGGAGGCGTCGCCTAGTCCGGTCTATGGCGCCCGCCTGCTAAGCGGGTTTGGGGCTACAACCCCATCGAGGGTTCAAATCCCTCCGCCTCCGCCAGCCCACGGCCCCCTCGCGCACCGCGCAGGGGGCCGTGGCACTTCTGCGGGGCCTCGCCGGCACGCCCCCGAGTCGTTGCACGAAGGTGCAAGAAGATGCACCGATTGCAGATATATGCAATGCAGAAACCTGAGTCATCGCTGCGTTCGCCGTTGCCCGACCGGGGGGACCACACTGGTCGAGCCGGGTCATCCGTGGGACCCGCAGTCGAGAAGGTGGAGAGGGAACATGAACATTGCGCGCAAGGTCGCCGTCGCACTCGTGACCGCGACGCTCAGCGTCGGCCTGCTGGGTATCTCGGCCCCGGCGCACGCCGACAGCACGTGGGGTCGGTGCGCAGCCAAGTCCTGCCGCTGACCACCTAGAAGCTCGGTCGAGTCGGGGACCCAACTCACCCCCCACTTGTTGGGTCCCAGTGCCACCCCCCGGCCCGGCTCGACCACCACGATGAAGGGCAGTGACCTCGGGTCGCTGCCCTTCATCGCATGTCAGGACTCGCTCGAGGGCTCCGGGTCGTCGTCGTGCCCGGTGATGCCGCGCCGCCCGATCGTGTAGCCGAGCTGGAAGCGGGTCTCGGCCTCGAACTCCTCCTTGAGGTCGGCGATGTAGCCCGCATAGGTGCGCGGGCTGACCCCCAGGCGCTTGGCCGAGACGGGGTCGGAGTGGCCCTCGATGAGCATCCGCAGCGTCATCGAGCGCTGCTCGGAGGCGATGTCCTTCATCACCGACGCCTCCTTGCTGGTGAAGGGCCGGCCCCGCTCCCAGGAGCGCTCGAACACGTCGACCAGGTAGGCCACCACCCCGGGCTCGCGGACCACGAGCGCGATGTCGTGGGTCTCCTTGCTGGGGATGATGGCGACCCGGCGGTCGATCACGATCATCCGGTTGAAGAACTCGTCGAGCGTGCGCACCTCGCTGCCGAGCGCGGTGACCGCGGCGACGTACTTGCGGGTGACGGTGTTGCGCCGGGCGCTGTGCTGGTAGAGCGTGCGGATCTTCGCGCCGCGCTCGAGCAGGGCGGTGTCGCGCAGGACGCCGGTGGGCATCAGCCGCATGTCCCGGATGGCCTGCGGCTGGGCGGTGAGCATCTCCTCCTCGCAGTCGGCGACCAGGCCGGCGATGAAGGGGTCGATCTCGGCGCGGGGGAGGTACATGAAGGGGCCGGCTGCGGTCGCCTGCGGCGCTCGCCGCCAGGCGTGGGCGAGCGGGCCGAAGGCCGAGGCCCACTGGGACGACTCGCTGAGCAGCCGGGCGCCCTCGCTGCCGAGCGGACTGACCACGCGCGACTGCGCGGCCGTCGGGTCCTGGGCCTCCCACTGCTTCTCGTCCGCGGTCAGCCGGACGAGCCCGATCTCGTGCAGGAGGTCGAGCGCGGCGGCGCGCGCGCCCCCCCCCG
>JAEZKN010000606.1 GCA_023415395.1 Actinomycetes bacterium | reverse complement strand
CACCTGCGGCATCGGGTCGCTGTGGGGCTTCATCGACGGCATCATCATGCTGGCCCCCGACAGCAAGGACGCCAACGGCCTCCCGTTGCGGAGCTGACCGGCGCCGGTCCTCCCAGGATCAGCTCGTCACGAAGTCGATGAGCTCCTCGACCCGGCCGAGAAGCGCCGGGTCGAGGTCCTGGTAGGAGGAGACCCGGCCCAGGATGTGCTGCCAGGCGCGGGCCACGTCGGCCTGGTCGCGGTGCGGCCAGCCCAGCTGCTGGCACACGCCCTTCTTCCACTCGATCGAGCGCGGCACGTCCGGCCAGCGCTGCAGCCCGAGGCGCTCGGGCTTCACCGCGGCCCAGATGTCGATGAACGGGTGGCCGACGATCAGCACGTGCTGACCGATCGGTGACCTCGCGATGCCCTGCGCGATCCGGCTCTCCTTCGAGCCCGTGACCAGGTGGTCGACCAGGACCCCGACCTTGCGCTCGGGCCCGGGCTTGAAGTCGCGCAGGTGGTCGGCGAGGTCGTCGACGCCGCCGAGGAACTCGACCACGACGCCCTCGATGCGCAGGTCGTCGCCCCAGACCTTCTCGACCAGCTCGGCGTCGTGGCGGCCCTCGACGAAGATCCGGCTGGCCCGGGCGACCCGGGCCTTGGCATCGTGGACGGCGATCGACCCGGACGCGGTCCGGGTCGGCTTGGCCGGGGCGCTCGCACGCACCGGCGCGGTGAGGATCACCGGCTTGCCCTCGAGCAGGAAGCCCGGACCGAGCGGGAACGTGCGGCGGCGGCTGCGCCGGTCCTCCAGGGTGACGGTGTGCAGGTCGCGGTCGACCGCGACGATCTCGCCGCACCAGTCGGTGGTGACCTCCTCGACGACGGCGCCGATCTCGGCGGGCGCCTCCACGGCGCGGCCGCGCTTCGGGGCGCGCCAGTCGGTCGAGAGGACGTCGGTGCCGTAGCGGTCGCGGGAAGTCACGCGACGACGGTAGGCGCGAGCGCCGACAGCACCGGGGAGGGCACGCCGATCAGCCCTCGGAGTCGCCTTCCTCACCCTGCTCGTGACCCTGCTCGGGACTCTCCTCGGGCGTCTTGCCGCCCTTCATGTCCAGCTCCTCGGGCGACTTGGCCTCGTCCTCGTCCAGCGGCTGGGCCAGCGGGTTGTCGTCGGTGGGCTGGAGGTCCTCGGGGAGGTGCTCGTCGCTGACGCCCGCGTTGTCCTCGCTGCTGTGCTCGCTCATGGGTGAGGCGTACCCCGCCGGCGATCCCGATACGCCGGTCGCGGCGTCCGCACGCTCCGTCGGCGGCAGCTCACAGCAGCGGCAACCGCTTCTGGCTGCGCGGCAGCTGCTCGTAGCCGCGCCGCACGCCTTCGGCGAGCCGCTCGTGCGGCCACGGCCACTCGCCGGCGTCGAGCGCCTGGTCGACCGGCACCCCGCGGTTGGCGAGGTCGCGGATCGTCTCGGCGACGACGCCGATCGCGTTGCGCTGCTCCTCGACGAAGTCGCGATCCACCGGCGCGCCGTGTCCCGGCACGACCACGGTGCGGCCGGTCGTCAGGCCGAGCACCACGTCGAGGGCCAGCGGCCACTCCATCGGCCACGAGTCGGCGCCGAACCACGGCGGACCGGACTCCTCGACCAGGTCACCGGCCAGCAATACGTCCGCGTCCGGCACCCGCAGCACCAGGTCGCCGCCGGTGTGGCCCCGCCCAGGGTGCACCAGCTCGACCGCCCGGTCGCCGAGGTCGAGCACGAGCGCGCTGGAGAACGTCCGGTCGGGGAGGGCGACGACCTCCGGATCACCGTCTCGCGCCATCTCCTCGGCCGCGCTCTCGTGCGCGACGACCGGCACCGCGCCGTACGCCGCGCGGAAGGTGCCGTTGCCGTAGCAGTGGTCGAAGTGGGCGTGGGTGTTGACGACCCCCGTCACGTCGCCGGCACCGAGCCGGCGCACGTCCTCGACCACCGCCCGCGCGAGGCCCGCCGAGCCCTGGGTGTCGACGACGAGCAGGCCGTCGCTGCCCCCGACGAGCGAGACGTTGACGTCGTGGGTCGGGTAGCGGGCGACCCAGACCCGGTCGGCGACCTCGGTGAATGACACCGCGCCAGACTAAGCCTGCGTCCATCGGGCTAGTACCCTTGGCACTCCCGGCACTCGAGTGCCAAGATCCGCGTCGAGACCAGAGGAGGGACGGGCATGCAGGAGGAGCGCCGGCTCGCTGTCCTCCGCGCGATCGTCGAGGACTACGTCGCCACCGAGGAGCCCGTCGGCTCCAAGGCGCTGGTCGAGCGCCACGGCCTCGGCGTCTCCCCGGCCACGGTGCGCAACGACATGGCGGCGCTCGAGGACGAGGGCTACATCACCCAGCCGCACACCAGCGCCGGCCGCGTGCCGACCGACAAGGGCTACCGGCTCTTCGTCGACCGGCTCACGACGGTCAAGCCGATGAGCGCGGCCGAGAAGCGCGCGATCGCCACGATCCTCGACGGTGCCGTCGACCTCGACGACGTCGTCAACCGCTCGGTCCGGCTGCTCTCGCAGCTGACCCGGCAGGTGGCCGTCGTGCAGTACCCCACGCTGTCGCGCTCGACGGTGCGCCACGTCGAGCTGGTCGCGCTCGCCCCGAACCGCCTGCTCGTCGTGCTGATCCTCAGCACCGGGCGGGTCGAGCAGCGGCTGGTCGAGCTGCCCAGCGAGCTGGACGAGGAGGCGCTCGCCGACCTGCGCACCCGCATCCTGCGGGCCGCGGTCGGGGAGGTCATCGCCGACGCGGTCACCGCCCTGCGCGACCTCCTCCCCGAGGAGGGCTCCGACCCGGTGCTCACCGCCGTCGTCGAGACCCTCGGCGACGCCGTGTCCGACCACCGCTCCGACCAGCGGATCGCCGTGGGAGGGGCGGCCAACCTCGCCCGGTACGGCGACCACTTCGACTCCGCCGTCCGCCCCCTGCTCGAGGCGCTCGAGGAGCATGTCGTGCTGCTCAAGCTGCTCGGCGAGGCGAGCACCGGTGACATGCTGACGGTGCGGATCGGCCACGAGGGCCCCTACCAGGAGCTCGCCGCGACCAGCGTCGTGGCCGCGGGCTACGGCCCCGGCGACGAGGCGTTCGCCCGACTCGGCATCGTCGGCCCGACCCGCATGGACTACCCCGGCTCGATGGCCGCCGTGCGCGCGGTGGCGCGCTACGTGTCGCGCATCCTCGACGAGGCCTGAGCCGCTTCCCGGACCACCACCACGATCGACCGATTGAGGAACCCAGTTGAGCCAGGACCTGTACGAGCTGCTCGGTGTCGACCGCGACGCCGACGCCGACGCCATCAAGAAGGCCTACCGGCGGCTCGCGCGGCAGTACCACCCGGACGTCAACCCGGACCCCGAGGCGCAGGAGAGGTTCAAGGAGATCTCGCTGGCCTACGAGGTGCTCTCCGACGCCAACAAGCGCGCGGCGTACGACCGCGGCGGTGACCCGTTCGGCGGCATGAACGGCGGGTTCGGCCAGGGCGCCGGCTTCTCGTTCACCGACATCATGGACGCGTTCTTCGGCGGTGGCGCCGGGGGTGGCGGGCGTGGTCCGCGGCCGCGCGAGCGCCGCGGCCAGGACGCGCTGATCCAGCTCGAGGTCACGCTCGCCGAGGCGGCGTTCGGCGTGACCCGCGAGCTCAAGGTCGACACCGCGGTGCTGTGCAGCACCTGCCACGGCGAGGGCACCGCCCCGGGCACCCACCCGGTGCCGTGCGAGACCTGCCGGGGCGCCGGTGAGGTGGCCCACGTGCAGCGGTCCTTCCTCGGCGAGATCCGGACGCTGCGCCCGTGCGCGGCGTGCCGCGGCTTCGGCACGATCATCCCCGACCCCTGCCGTGAGTGCTCGGGCGACGGCCGGGTCCGGTCGCGCCGCACGCTCACCGTGAAGATCCCTGCCGGCGTCGACAACGGCACCCGCGTCCAGCTCACGGGGGAGGGCGAGGTCGGCCCGGGCGGTGGCCCGGCCGGCGACCTCTACGTCGAGATCCACGTCGCCGCCCACCCGACGTTCACCCGCCACGGCAACGACCTGCACTGCACGGTCACGCTGCCGATGGCCGCGGCGGCGCTCGGCACCACGCTGACGATCCCGACCCTCGAGGCCGACGTGGTCGACGACGAGCCGAGCGAGACCGCGCCCGAGGAGAGCTTCGAGCTCGAGGTGCGGCCCGGCACGCAGTCCGGCTCCGAGCAGGTGCTCAAGGGCCGCGGTGTCCCGGGGCTGCGTGGCGGCCGCGGCGACCTGGTCGTCACGGTCGTGGTCGAGACGCCGACGCGCCTCGACGCGCGCCAGGAGGAGCTGCTGCGCGAGCTGGCCGCGCTCCGCGGCGAGGAGACGCCGTCGGGTCAGGTGCGTGCCGCCGGCTCGAAGTCCGTCTTCGGCCGGCTCCGCGACGCCTTCAACGCGCACTGATGTCCCTGCCCGTCCACCTCGCGCCGGCCCTGGACGGGGTCGCGGTCGGTGACGAGGTCACCGTCGAGGGCGACGAGGCCCACCACGCGGTGGCGGTACGCCGCCTGCGCGTCGGGGAGCAGGTCGTGCTGACCGACGGGCTCGGTGTCGCGGTCCGCGGCGTCGTCTCCTCGACCGGCAAGCGGGTCTTCGCGGTGGTGGCCGAGGAGGTCGTCGCCACGCAGGCGCCGACCCCGGAGGTCGTGGTCGTCCAGGCCATCCCCAAGGGCGACCGCGGGGAGCTCGCGGTCGAGGTGCTGACCGAGGTCGGCGCGGCCCGGGTCGTGCCCTGGGCCGCCGCCCGCAGCGTGGCGGTGTGGAAGGGCGAGCGCGCCACCAAGTCGCTCCACCGCTGGCGCTCCACGGCTCGCGAGGCCGCCAAGCAGGCCCGCCGGTCGTGGTTCCCGGACGTCGACGAGATGGCCTCGACCGCCGAGGTCGAGGCGCTTGTCGCCGGGGCCGACCTCGCCGTGGTGCTCCACGAGGAGGCCACGGCATCCCTGTCCTCCGTCGCCGTGCCCGCCGCCGGCCGCATCGTGGTCGTGGTCGGCCCCGAGGGCGGCCTGACCGACGAGGAGGTCGCGGCGTTCGTCGCCGCCGGCGCGGTGTCGGTCCGTCTCGGCTCGGAGG
>JAEZKN010000603.1 GCA_023415395.1 Actinomycetes bacterium | reverse complement strand
GGGGGGGGGGCGGGGGGGGTTGGGGGGGCCCGGGGGTCGGCCCAACCGGGCCCCACCACTCTCGGAGAGCCCCTGACCATGGAGATCACCACCTCCCCGCCCCGCCCCGCGCCGACGCCGTGGGGGCGACTCGTCGCGCTCGTGGTGGTCCTCGCCCCCGTGACGATCCTGGTCCTGCTGCCGATCGGCCTGGGCCTCCAGCGCTACGTCATCACCGGCCACTCGATGGACGGTGAGCGGCCCGGCGGCCTGGCGCGCGGCACCGTCGTCTTCGAGCGGCCGGTCCCGGTGAGCGACCTGCGCCCCGGCGACGTCATCACCTACCGTCCCCCGGCCTCCGCCGACGTGGACGGCCTGGTGACCCACCGCATCGTCGACGTCAGCCCGTCCGGGATCCGGACGCAGGGCGACGCCCAGGCCGAGCCCGACCCGTGGCTGCTGCAGCCCGAGGGCCCCGTCGTGCCCCGGGTGGTCCTCGCGATCCCGCTCGTCGGCTACGCCTACCTCGCGCTCGCCGACCCCCTCCTGTGGCTGCTCGTCGCGGGCGCCGTGGGGCTGGTGTTGCTGGCGGTGACGAGCGCGGTGCGCCGCCCGGCGCACCCGACCGTCGGGCACTCGGTGTCCGGAATGCGGACCGACGCTGGGACCGAACAGTGAGGACTGCCCACGAGCGGAGGTCGCCTCCCCCTATGCTCATGCCCATGGCGCAACGAGTTCTGGTCGTGGAGGACGAGGAGGACATCGCGTTCCCCCTCGTTCGCACGCTGGAGCGTGAGGGGTACGACGTGTCCTGGGTGGACAGCGGCCAGAAGGCCCTGGACACCCTCGCGTCGGCCCCGGAGGTGGTGATCCTCGACCTCGGTCTGCCCGACATCGACGGGCTCGAGGTCTGTCGTCGGGCCCGGGAGGCCGGCTTCGAGGGGGCGATCATGATCGTCACCGCGCGGGCCGGGGAGCTCGACCGCGTGGTCGGGCTCGACTACGGGGCCGACGACTACCTGGCCAAGCCCTTCGGCCTGGCCGAGCTGCAGGCGCGCGTGCGCGCGCTGTTGCGCCGTACCTCCTCCCAGGCGACGAACGAGAAGCAGGACACCGACGGCCTGCGGATCGACGTCGACGCCCGGCGGGTCTACGCCGGCACGGAGGAGGTCCCGTTGACGGGCAAGGAGTTCGAGGTCTTGAACATCCTGGCCGCCAACCGGGACAAGGTGGTCTCCCGCGGTCGGCTCATGGCCGACGTGTGGGACGAGAACTGGTACGGCTCGACCAAGACGCTGGACGTCACGATCGGTCGGTTGCGCCAGAAGCTCGAGAGCGTGGGCGTGACGGATCGGGTCGTGGCCGTTCGGGGCGTGGGTTTCCGCCTCGAGGGCGGCGCCCCCGATGCGTGAGCGGCTGACCGTCGCCTTCATCGTCCTCACGGTGGTCCTGCTGCTGGGGGCCGGCGTCGTGCGCTCGTTCGTGCTGCGCGACCTGGTGCGGGAGCAGGAGGCCGAGCACCTCCAGCAGGAGGCCGGCCTGATCGCCGCCATCGTCGAGGACCGTCTCGGCGACGGGGAGCCGATCGACGAGGCGCTCCTCCAGTCGCTGGTGAGCCCGCAGACCCGGCTCGAGCACGACCCCGACCAGGGCGCGCCGCTCGTCGTCGAGGGTGCGGACTACGCCGGCAGCGACGACCCCGCCCAGGACATGGCCGTCACCGAGGAGGTCCGCGGCGGCACGCTCACGCTGAGCCAGTCCGACGCGGTCACCCGGGACATCGTCGGGCGCGACCTCGGCTCGATCGCGGCCCTCTTCGTGCTCATCGGCGTGGTCGCCGGGATCGCGGGCTTCGTGATCGCCTCGGCGCTGTCCTCGCCGTTCCAGCGGCTGGCCGTCGCCGCCGGCAACCTGGGCCGCGGGCGGTTCGACCTCGAGCTGCCGCGGACCCGGATCCCCGAGGCCCGCGCGATCTCGGACGCGCTGCGCTCCAGCGCGCTCCAGCTCGAGGACCGCATCCACCGCGAGCGCGACTTCGCCGAGCACGCCTCCCACGTCCTGAAGACCCCGCTGACCGGCCTCCGGCTCGAGCTCGAGGACCTCACGCTGCGCGACGACGTCCCCGCCGACGTCAAGGAGGCGGCCGGCCGCAGCCTGGCGGCGGTCGACGAGGTCAGCGCCGTCGCCGGCGAGCTGGTCGAGCTCTCCCGCCGGGGGAGCCTGGTCGCCGGCTCCGAGCTCCCGCTCGTCGACCTGGCGACCCAGCTGGCCCAGCGCTGGGCGGACCGGCTCAGCGTCCGCAGCCGGACGCTCTCCGCCGCCGCCGAGGGCAACCTCGCGCTCGCCTACACCCCCGGACCGGTCGAGCACGTCACCGACCTGCTGCTGGCCGACGTCGTGCGCCGCAGCACCGGGCCGGTGCGCCTGGTCTGCCACGGCGAGGAGGCCGGCCAGCTCCGCATCCGCGTCGAGGCCGAGGAGCACGCGCCCGCGGAGGGCGAGGACACCGTGGACCGGATCGGCCAGGCCCGCGCCGTCGTGGAG
>JAEZKN010000547.1 GCA_023415395.1 Actinomycetes bacterium | reverse complement strand
CTCGATGCGCGCGCCGGGGCGAGCCGCCACCTCGCGCGCAGCGGCCCACAGGCCGCGGGCGGTCATGCCGTGGCGCAGCATGCTGGTCGCGCGCTCGAGCACGAACCGCGCGTCGGGCTGGCGGTCGAGCAGGTCGGTGAGGTCCTCGACACGGCTGACCGTGTGGACGATCCGCTTCGCGAGCGCCGGGTCGGTCTCGAGAGCCGCGCCGAAGGGGCGCCACGGGGTGAGGACCAGCAGGCTGCCGTCGTAGCGCTGCGCGACGTGGGGGAGCTCGTCGTACGTCCCGACCGCGAGGGTGTCGACCCCCAGCCAGCCGGCTTTGCGGGCCAAGCGGCCGAGCGTGAAGCCGTAGCCGTTGCCCTTGGCGACCGGCACCAGGCCGGGCTCGCTCTCGGCGACCGCGCGCAGGTGCCGCCGCCAGCGGTCGCCGTCGACGGTCAGCGTGAGGCTCATCCGCGACGCCTCATGTAGAGGGCGAAGGCCTGGTAGAGCGGCCGGTTGAGCGGCAGGTCCCACTCGCCGACGTACTCGACGGCCTCCCCGCCGGTGCCGACCTTGAACTGGATCAGCCCCAGGTGCGGGTCGTCGGAGGCGAGGGTGTCGGTGATGCCGCGCAGGTCGTAGACGTCGGCGCCGGCCTCGATCGCGGCCCGGATCATGGCCCACTGCACGGCGTTGGAGCCGCGGACCTCGCGCTTCTCGGTGGAGGAGGCACCGTAGGAGTACCACGCGTGGGCGCCGACCCGGATGGCGATCGTCGCCGCGACGAGCGTCCCCTCGTGGCGGGCGGTGTGCAGGGTGATCCGGTCGGGGTCCTCGCCGCTGAGCGCGTCGACCATCGTGTGGAAGTAGGACAGGGGGCGCGGGGTGAAGCGGTCGCGCTCGGCGGTGTGCACGTAGAGGTCGTGGAACGACTTCAGCTCCGGCTCGATCTCCGCGCCGGCGTACGACGCGGTCTCGACGCCCTCCTTGGCGGCCTTCTTGATGTTGCGGCGCCACAGCTGGTTCATGCCGGCCAGCACGTCCTCCTCGGTCCGGCCGGCGAGCGGGACCTGGAAGACGTACTGCGGCTGCCCGGCGGCGAAGCCGCCCTCGACCGCCTGCGGGCGCCAGCCGAGCTCGGTGAGCTGGGCGACGACGCGGGCGCCGGTGTGGCTGCGCTCGGTCGGGGCGAGGTCGCCGAGGCGGCGGACCGACTCGTCGGCGATCCCCTCCTTGACCGTCGCCGCGTCCCAGCGGCGGGTGACGACGGGGGGACCCATGCGGACGCCGAACGCGCCGCGGCCCTTGAGGTGCGCGGCCATCGGGACCAGCCAGGCCGCGAGGTCCTCGTCCTCCCAGTCGAGGTCGGGGCCCTCGGGCAGGTAGGCGAGGAAGCGCTTGAGGCGGGGGAGCTGGCGGTAGAGCACGAGGCCCGCGCCGACGAGCTCGCCGCCGCGGAAGAACCCGATCGACTCGTGCTGCCACTCCGACTTCACCCGCGCCCACGCCGGGGTCTGCAGGAAGCTCACCGAGCGGCGGGACCGGATGTGGTCGAGGTGGTCGCTCGGGGAGATCTCGCGGACGGTGAGGTCGGACGGGGGCACCGTTCGACATTACCGAACCGGTCCCCGTCCGCCGGGGCGCACCCGGTCTCACCCCGAACGGGCGATGCCGGTCCAGACCGGGAGGCGGAAGATTTCGGTCGACACGTATCTGGAAGCACCCCCGCGGCCTCCTCCGGGGCGTGATCCTGATCGAGAGACAGCACCACCGACATCGGGGAGCGGTACGTCCAGTGAGCACGCGCACGAACCAGGTGTGGTCCGAGGCGACCGACGGGTTCAACCGTTGGGTCGCCGGGGACCCGGCGGGGCTCGACGACCTGGTGGCGGTGATGACCCCGGTCCTGTGGCACGTGGTGCGCTCCTACCGGCTGGCCGAGGCCCAGGCCGAGGACGTCGTCCAGACGACGTGGCTGGCGCTGGTACGCCGCCGCGCGGCCATCCTCGACGCCACCGCGATCGGCGGCTGGCTCACGACCACGGCCCGGCGCGAGGCGTGGCGGGTCGCCCAGGGCGACCACCGCACCCTCCCGGTGGCCGACGAGGACCTCGAGCCGCGCATGCCCGCCCAGCGCTCGGCCGAGGAGAGCGCGGTCCAGCACGACGAGGGCGACCGGATCTGGGCGGCCGTCGACGGCCTGCCCGAGCGATGCCGGCGGCTGCTGCGGATCGTCGCCTTCGAGAACCGGCCCGACTACCGTGAGCTGGCCTCCGACCTGGGGATGCCGGTCGGCAGCATCGGCCCCACCCGGGGTCGCTGCCTGGCCAAGCTGCGCGTGGCCCTGATGCAGACGGGGGAGTACTGATGAGCGAGCTGAGCAGGGACGCGTTGCTGAGCATCGTCCGCGAGACGTGGGAGCGGCGCGACCCGGTCCCGGGCCACCTGGTCGCGGCCATGCAGGCCGCGGCCGCCTTCGCCGCCTCCGACCTCGACGTCGAGCTGATGGAGCTCGTGGAGCGGGCGAGCGAGCTCGCCGGCGCACGCGGCTCCTCGTCGTACACGCTGCGCTTCGTGCACGGCGACACCGACCTCCTGCTGCGGATCGCCGTTGACGGCTCCCGCTCCCGCGTCGACGGCTGGGTGGTCCCGCCCGAGCCGATGACGATCCGGGCGCTGCCCGGCGACGAGCCGTCCCCGCACGCCGCGGTCGTCACCGAGTCCGGGAGGTTCGAGCTCACCGACCTGCCGCTCGGGCTGCTGCGGTTGCGCCTCGAGCCCCACGACACCACCCGACCGGCGTTCGCGACGCCGACCTTCGAGATCTAGGAGCCCGTCCATGGCGGAGCAGCAGCCCGAGAAGAAGCCCCGTCCCCGCAGGCCCCTCGATCGTGACCCCCGGCCGCCCCGGCCGGCCGCGATCGCAGCGGTGCAGGGGCGCCTGCTCGACCCGGCGACGGCCCTGATCGTCGAGGGGGTCGTGCCGCGGCCGACGGTGTACGTCGGGCCGCGGCTGCTGATCTCGAAGTCGGTCGACGTCGAGGGCGCCCTGGCGGTGCTGCGGGTCGTCGCGGACCCCCTCGGGTGGGACGTCGTCCTCGAGGAGGAGGACCGCCGCACGGCGAACCTGAGGTTCGGCTACCGCCCCGCACGACTCGTGGTCGCGTCGAGCCGGGCCACCATCGCGCCCGACGCCTGGACGCTGCTGCAGCAGACCCGCGCGCAGTTCGGCGTGGACGCGGTCCGGGGCGTGGGTCTCGACCACCTGATCGTCCCGGCGATCGAGGGCAACCCGATGCACGACGGCCACCCGATGCATGACGGCCACCC
>JAEZKN010000491.1 GCA_023415395.1 Actinomycetes bacterium | reverse complement strand
TCTCCGAGGAGGTCGACGCCCTGGAGGTCATGGCCATCCCGTCGCTGCCGTTCCTGGTGACGACGCGGGTCATCGCCGGCCTCATCGCCGTCGTGCCGCTGTACGTCGTGGGCCTGCTGTCGTCGTACTTCGCGACCCGGCTCACCGTCACCCAGTTCTTCGGGCAGAGCACCGGCACCTACGACCCCTACTTCAACGCGTTCCTCCCACCGGGCGACGTGCTGTGGTCCTTCGGCAAGGTCCTGGTCTTCGCGGTCACCGTGATCCTCATCCACTGCTACTACGGCTACACCGCGTCCGGCGGTCCCGCCGGCGTGGGCGTGGCGGTGGGCAAGGCGGTCCGCACCAGCATCGTCGCCCTCAACGTCATCGACCTGTTCCTCTCGATGGCGATCTGGGGCGCCTCGACCACCGTCAGGTTGGCGGGGTGATCGGCGCGTGCGCGTGACGTCCTTCCACAAGCTCCTCGGCGTGGCCTTCGTGCTCCTGCTGGTCGCCGGGGTGTGGTTCACCTACGCGATCTTCACCAAGAAGTTCACCGAGTACGACGAGGTGAAGCTGCAGACCTCGAAGATCGGGCTCCAACTCCCCGCGCGCGCGGACGTGAAGGTCCGCGGGGTCATCGTGGGGGAGGTGATCGGCTTCGACGCGAACGCCGACGGCGCGGAGCTGACGCTCGGCATCTTCCCCGACGAGACCGAGACGATCCCCGCCAACGTCACCGGCTCGATCGTCCCCAAGACGCTGTTCGGCGAGAAGTACGTCGCGCTGGAGATCCCCTCGGACCCGGCCCCCGAGCCTCTCGAGGCGGGCCAGACCATCGAGCGGTCCCAGGTCGCGATCGAGGTCGAGAAGGTGCTCTCCGACCTCTACCCGCTGCTGCGGACGGTCCAGCCGGCCGACCTCAACCTCACGCTCAACGCCCTGGCCACCGCGCTCGAGGGTCGCGGCGACCAGCTGGGCGCTAACCTCGAGACCGTCGACAGCTACCTCGAGCGCTTCAACCCGCAGCTGCCCCGGCTGATCGACGACCTCCGCCTGACCGCGCAGGTCTCCGACACCTACGCCGAGGTGATGCCGCAGATCGCGCAGATCCTCGACGACACCGTCACCACGACCGGGACGCTCGAGCAGCGCGAGGACAAGCTGAACGCCCTCTTCCAGGACGTCTCCGCCTTCTCCGACACCGCCCGCGGCTTCCTCGAGGAGAACGGCGACAACCTGATCCGGCTCAGCGAGATCGGCGACGAGCAGTTCGGCGTCTTCGCCAAGTACGCCCCTGAGTTCGAGTGCCTGACCAAGGGCATCGTGAACGCCGGTGCGCTCCAGGCCGAGGCCTTCCGCGGCTTCACGCTGCACATCGTGCTCGAGACGCTGCCCAACCAGCCGCGCCCCTACGGCCCCCAGGACCGCCCGCGCTTCGGCGAGAACCGCGGGCCGGTCAGCTGTCTCCACCTGCCGAACCCGCCCTGGTCGCAGGAGAACCCGGTGCGCCACCAGCCCGACTTCGACGACGGCGTGGACGAGCCGACCGGCAAGGGGACCTCGCGGGTCGTGCCGAACCAGTTCTTCCGCACGACGGTCGGCACCCCCGCGGAGAGCGACCTGCTGCGGTCGCTGCTCGGCCCGGCGCTCGGCGTCGGCTCCTCCGACGTACCCGACCTCGGCCTGCTGCTGGTCGGCCCGATGGCCCGCGGGGCGGAGGTGTCGCTGCGATGAAGCTCCTCGACCGCCGCACCACCGGCGACCTCACCAAGCTGCTGGTCTTCATGCTGGTCACCACGCTGGCGACCGCGCTGCTCGTGGTGATGATCGGCAACATCTCCTTCACGCCCAAGCGCGAGTACAAGGCTGAGTTCGTCGACGCCACCGGCGTGGTGAAGGGCGACGACATCCGGGTCGCCGGCGTGAAGGTCGGCACCGTGAAGGGCGTCGAGATCGTCGACCGCAACCGGGCGCTGGTCAGCTTCACGGTCGAGGAGGGCACGACGCTGAGCGAGGCGACGCGGGCGGCCATCCGCTACCGCAACCTCGTCGGGCAGCGCTACATCGCACTGTCCGAGGGCATCGGCGACACCGACGCCCTCGAGGAGGGGGCGACGATCCCCGTCGGGCGGACGACCCCGGCGCTGGACCTGACCGTGCTCTTCAACGGCTTCAAGCCGCTCTTCCAAGCGCTCTCACCGGCCGACATCAACCAGCTCTCGTACGAGATCGTGCAGGTCTTCCAGGGCGAGGGCGGGACCCTGGAGAGCCTGCTCGGCCACACCGCCTCGGTGACCACGACCCTGGCCGCCCGGGACCAGGTGATCGGCGACCTGGTCGACAACCTCAACGAGGTGCTCGACCACATCGGCGACCGTGACGAGCAGCTCAGCCGGCTCATCACGACCTTCCGCACGTTCGTCGGCGGGCTCAAGGACGACCGCGAGGCCATCCTCGGCTCCCTCGACGACATCTCGGCGCTGTCGGTGCAGACCTCCGAGCTGGTCTCCGGCATCCGTGGCCCGTTCGTCTCCGACATCAAGCAGCTGCGCCGGGTCGCCGGCAACCTCGACCGTGGCAAGGCCGAGCTGGACCGCGCGCTGCAGGTGCTGCCGATCAAGCTGAACAAGATCGGGCGCACGGCGACGTACGGCTCGTGGTTCAACTTCTACCTGTGCCAGTTCCAGGGCCGGGTCCGCCTGCCGGGCGGCCAGTCGGTGCCCGTGACCTACAAGACCGGCAGCCCGAGGTGTGATCTCGGATGACCACGCCTTTCCGCGAGCGCAACCCCGTGGTGGTCGGGGCGGTCAGCCTGGCCGTCATCGCCCTGCTGATCCTGGCCGCCTTCCGCGCCCAGGACCTGCCGGTGATCGGCGGCGGCGACACCTACTACGCGGCGTTCTCCGAGTCCGGCGGGCTCAAGCCCAACGACGAGGTGCGCATCGCCGGCGTCCGGGTCGGCAAGGTCGAGGCGGTCGAGCTCGACGGCGACCACGTCAAGGTCACCTTCCGCATCGACACCGACTCCGGCTTCGGCGACGACACCCGCGCGTCGATCAAGGTCAAGACGCTGCTCGGCGCGATGTACCTCGCGCTCGAGCCGGCCGGCGCGGGCCAGCTCGACGAGGGGGCCGAGATCCCGGTCGAGCGCACCAGCTCGCCCTACGACGTCGTGGAGGCGTTCTCCGGCCTGGCCGAGACCTCCGAGCGGATCGACACCGACCGCCTCGCCGAGTCGCTCACCACGCTCGCCGACCTGACGCGCAACACCCCGGAGGAGTTCCGGTCGGCGCTCCAGGGCGTCTCGGACCTCTCCTCCAACCTCGCTGCCCGCGACGAGCAGATCAACACGCTGCTCAAGAACCTCGAGCGCGTCTCCCGCGTGCTCGGCGAGCGCGACCAGGACATCGTCGCGCTGATGCGGGACTCCGACGTGCTCTTCCGCGCGCTCGTGGCCCGTCGCGACGCCGTGCACAACCTGCTCACCTCGACCGCCGACCTCTCCCGCGAGCTGACCCGGCTCGTCCGGCAGAGCCGCGCGGACCTCGCGCCGGCCCTCGAGCACCTCGACAACGTGGTCCAGGTCCTGAACAAGAACCAGGACAACCTCGACAACAGCCTGCGGCTGATGGCGCCGTTCTACCGCGTCTTCGCCAGCACGCTCGGCAACGGCCCGTGGTTCGACACCTACATCCAGAACCTGCCGCCGGTGCCCTACCTCCAGAACGGCGGTGGCGTCGGATGAACCAGCTCAAGCGCGCAGTCGTGCCCGCGGTGATCGTGGTGCTGCTGGTCGCGGCCGCCGTCGTGATGTTCCGCGGCGAGGAGCGCAAGACGCTGACCGCGCACTTCCCGCGGACCATCTCGGTCTACGAGGGCAGCGACGTCCGGGTCCTGGGCGTCTCGATCGGCCAGGTCGACACCGTGACGCCCTCGGGCACCGACGTGGTCGTGACGATGTCCTACGACGCCGACGTGAAGATCCCGGCCGATGCCACGGCCGCGATCATCGCTCCCTCGATCGTCGGCGACCGGTTCATCCAGCTCACCCCCGTCTACACCGGCGGGGAGGTGCTGGCCGACGACGCCACCCTGGACACCGATCGCACCGCCGTGCCTCTCGAGCTGGACCAGATCTACACCAGCCTCGACGACCTGACCGTCGCGCTGGGCCCGACCGGTGCGAACAAGAAGGGCGCGCTCAGCGACCTGCTGCAGACGACGGCTGAGAACTTCGGCGGCCAGGGCGCGCGCTTCCGCCAGACGATCGAGGACTTCGGCCGGCTGAGCCAGACCCTCGACGACAACAAGGAGGAGCTCTTCGGCTCCGCCGAGGAGCTCCAGGGCTTCATCAGCACGCTCGCCGAGAACGACTCGACCGTACGCCGCTTCAACGACTCGCTCTCCGAGGTCTCGACGATGCTCGCCGGTGAGCGCGAGGAGCTCGCCGCGTCGCTGGAGAACCTCGCCACCGCGCTGGGCCAGGTGTCGACGTTCGTGCAGGAGAACCGCGACGCCCTCGGCCGCAACATCTCCGGCCTCAAGCGGGTCTCGGACGTGCTGGTGAAGCGGCGGGCGGAGCTCGACGAGATCCTCGACGCGGCCCCGCTGGCGCTCAACAACCTCGCGCTGACCTACAACCCGCAGGCCGGCACGCTCGACACCAACGCGAACCTGGGCAACATCGTCCACCAGATCCAGTCCGACCCGGACCTGCTGCTGTGCAGCTTCCTCGAGCCCGCCGACCAGTCCGGCGCGCTCTGCGACCTGGTGCAGGGCGCCCTGGGCCGGCCCGGCACCAACGGTGTCGGTGCGCGCGGCGACGCCTACGACCCGACGCTCGGCGGCCTGGTGGAGGTGGACCGATGATCCGCCCCCGGCGCCTCCTGAGCGCGCTCGTCGCGACCCTGGCCGGCAGCGTCCTGCTGACCGGCTGCGACTTCGACGTCTACGAGTTGCCCCTGCCCGGCGGTACCTCGGTCGAGGACCCGATCACCGTGCGGGCCGAGTTCGCCGACGTCTTGGACCTGGTCCCGCAGTCGACGGTCAAGATCAACGACGTCAGCGTCGGCCAGATCACCGACGTCGAGCTCGAGGGGGAGCACGCCGTCGTCACGATGGAGATCCCCGAGGACAGCGGCCTGCCCGAGAACGCGATCGCGGAGATCCGCCAGACCAGCCTCCTCGGCGAGAAGTTCGTCTCCCTCGAGGCGCCGGACTCGGGTGCCTCCGCCGAGCCGCTGGCCGACGGCGACACCATCGAGCTCGACCGGACCGGACGCAACCCGGAGGTCGAGGAGGTCCTCGGCGCGATGAGCCTCCTGCTCAACGGCGGTGGCGTGGCGCAGCTGAAGACGATCTCCTCCGAGCTCAACAAGGCCCTCGAGGGCCGCGAGGGCACCGCCCGCTCGGTGCTCCGGCAGGTGCGTGACTTCATGGGCCAGCTCGACGAGAACAAGCAGGACATCGTCGAGGCGATCGAGTCGGTCAACGCCCTGGCGGTCTCGGTCCGCAAGCAGCAGGGCTCGATCGACTCCGCGCTGGAGGAGCTGCCGAGCGCGCTGGAGTCGATCGACCAGCAGCGCGAGGACCTGGTGACGATGCTCGAGAAGCTCAGCGAGCTCGGCGACGTCGGCGTGCAGGTCATCGAGGCGTCCAAGCAGGGCACGATCGACACGCTGCGTCAGCTCAACCCGGTCCTCACCGAGCTGGGCAACTCCGGGGACGCGCTCGTGAAGTCGTTCAACGTCTTCTTGACCTACCCGTTCGTCGACGAGGTCGTGGGCCGCGACCCGCAGGTCGCGCGCAACCTGCACATGGGCGACTACACCAACCTCTCGATCCAGCTCGACATCGACGTCTCCGGTGGCGTGACCGGGATCCCGACCGAGCCGCCCACGCTGCTCCCGAGCGACCTCGAGCCGACCGTGATCATCGACCGGCTCACCAAGTGCCTGCGCAGCGGTGACCTCACCAGCAAGCCGTGCCGGAAGCTGCTGGCCACCCCCGAGGGCATCCTCAGGCTCCGCGACACCTGCCTGCGCAAGAAGTACGAGAAGACCGTGGTCTGCCGGGCGCTCAACCAGGTCCCGGGCCTGCCCGACCTCGGACTGCCGGTGCCGACCGAGGGCCTGCTGGGTGGCGTCGGCAGCCTGCTCGGCCTGAACCGGTCCGGCGTCGGACCGGCGAGCACCTCGCCGCGCGGCCCGACCATGGGACAGCTCAGCCGCGCCTTCGACCCGGCGCTCGTGCGGCTCCTCGTCCCCGGCATGGTCTCGGACGACCTCGGAGGTGAGCGTCGATGATCACCCGCCGCACCAGGGTCCAGCTGCTCGTGTTCGTGCTGATCACGCTGCTCGGCGTCAGCTACGTCGGGGCCCGCTACGCGCGCCTGGACCGGCTCATCATCGACGACAGCTACACCGTGGTCGCGCACTTCGCCGACTCCGGCGGCATCTTCGCCGGCGGCGAGGTCTCCTACCGCGGCGTGCAGGTCGGGCAGGTCGACAGGCTCGTGCTCACCGACGAGGGCGTCGACGTCTACCTCGACGTGGAGAAGGGCTTCGACGACATCCCGGCCGACACCCTCGCCGTGGTCGGCAACCGGTCAGCCGTGGGCGAGCAGTACGTCGAGCTCCAGCCGAGGACCGACGACGCGCCGTACCTCGCGGACGGAGCGGAGATCGCGATGGACGACACCCGGACGCCGATCCCGACCCAGAAGCTCCTCGCCGACATCTCCACCACGGTCTCCTCGGTCGACCAGGAGGCGCTGAGCACGACCGTCGACGAGCTCGGGCAGGCCTTCGGCGGCACCGGGGAGGACCTCCAGCGGATCATCGACACGGGCAACTCGTTCCTCGAGGCCGCGGACGACAACTTCGACGTGACGACCGCACTGATCCGCGACAGCAACGTCGTGCTCTCCAGCCAGGTCGACAAGGCGAGCGCGATCCGCTCCTTCGCCCGCGACCTCAGTCTCTTCAGCGGCACGCTGGCCGGCTCGGACGAGGCGCTGCGCGAGGTGATCGACCAGGGTTCGGCCACCGCGACCCAGCTGCGCACCTTCCTCGAGCAGAACGAGGTCGACCTCGGCGCGCTGCTCAACAACGCCGTGACCGCGGGTGAGATCGTGGTCGACCACCTGCCGGGGATCGAGCAGATCCTCGTGATCTACCCCTACGTCGTCGAGGGCGGGTTCACGGTCGTCTCGAAGTCGCCGGACACCGGGCTCTACGACGCCCACTTCGGGCTCGTCCTCACCACGAACCCCGTCTGCCACGGCGGCTACGAGGGCACCGACACCCGCCCGCCGGCGGACGGCTCGAACCGGCCGATGAACACCGAGGCCGGCTGCCGCGAGCCGATCACGCAGAGCAACGCGCGGGGCGTGCAGAACCTCCAGCGCCCCGGCGCGGCCTACCGGGCGCCGGTTGCGTCCTACGACCCCGAGTCCGGTGCGCTGCGCTGGGGCTCGCGGGTCGACCCGACGCTGGACCAGCCCGGTACCTTGGCCCCGCAGTCCTTCGGAGAGGAGTCGTGGAAGTGGCTGTTCCTCCAGCCCCTGGCGCCGTGACGACCACCGGGACGAGCACCGGGAGGGCCGACGGGACCGACCAGACGCCGCGCTCCACCACCTTCCGCCTGGCGCTGCTCGTCGTCCTGGTCGTGCTGCTCGTCGCCTCCGCCTGCACGCTGGTCTGGGTCCTCACCACCCGGACCGACGAGGCGGGCGCCGTGCAGCGCGAGCGCGACGCGGTGATGTCCCAGACGCGTCAGTTCGTGCTGCGGCTGAACACCTACGGCCCCGACGACCTCGACGACCAGCGGCACCTCACGGCCTACCAGGAGCAGGTGGAGGCGGTGATCACCCCCAAGTTCGCCGCGGACTTCGAGTCCTCCGGCCTGCCGATCGCCGAGCAGACCGTCGCCCAGGCCGGCTACGAGCGGGCGGCCGAGGTGTTCGGCGTCGGCGTGGAGCAGCTCGACGACGACTCCGCGGTCGCGATCGTCGCCGCCGGCCTGACCGGCAGCTACCCCGACCCCAAGCACCCCGACGACGCCGCGAAGCGGATCGCCGCCGGCGAGGACGTCCTGCGCTGGCGCGTCGAGCTGGTGCGGACCGACGGGACGTGGCTCGTCGACGACTACGCGCCGGTGACGGGGGAGGGCTCGTGAGCACGCCACCTCCCAGCCCCAGCTGGTACGACCTCCTCGGTGTCGCCTCGGACGCGTCCGTGGAGGAGATCCGCACCGCGTGGCGCTCCGGCATCGCCGACCTCGACCCGACCGACCGGCGCTTCGCCACGCTCAACCAGGCCGCCGAGGTGCTCCTCGACCCGACCCGCCGGGCGGCGTACGACGCGGAGCTGGCGCCGTCACCGGTCGAGTCCGAGCCCGAGCTCCGGCCCGAGCTCCGGCCCGACCCGGCCCCCTCCGGCGCGGTGGGGGAGCGGCGTGGCGTGCCGACCTGGCTGCTCCTCGCGCTGGCCGCCGCCGTCCTCGTGGTGGCGGGCGTCGCGGGCTGGCGCTACGTCGCCGCGCCCTCCGACGCCGCCGTCGAGGACGCGACGTCGGCGGCCCAGTCGGCCGCCGAGCGGGCGGT
>JAEZKN010000441.1 GCA_023415395.1 Actinomycetes bacterium | reverse complement strand
GGTTGAGGAAGGCGCCCCGGCGCCTGTCTCGAAACCACCGCTCCCCGCGCCCTCGGCGTCGGTGGTTGAGGAAGGCGCCCCGGCGCCTGTCTCGAAACCACCGCTCCCCGCGACCCCCGCCTCGGTGGTTGAGGAAGGCGCCCCGGCGCCTGTCTCGAAACCACCGCTCCCCGGGACCTCACCGACCACCCTCAGCCACCTCCCGGAGCAGCCGGGGCAGCTCGGGGCCGCCGAAGGTCGCGGCAGCCTTCTCGTAACGCTCCATGCCCCACCCGTGGAAGTCGTAGTCGATCGGGCTCGCCGCGGCCTGGATGAAGCCCCACAGCGACCAGCCGTACTCGCTGCACAGCATCTGCAGGCGCACCCGTGCCAGGTCCGCCCGCGTGGGCGCGCCGAAGTACGCCTCGACGTAGGCCTCGACCTGCTCCGGCGTCAGGTTGCACTCCGTCGCGGTGTTGCCGAGCTCGAAGCAGGCGTCGTTGTTGCCGGAGTACTCGTAGTCGATCAGCCACGTCCGCGCCCCGTCGTCGATGAAGTTGGCGGCGAGCAGGTCGTTGTTGCACGGCACCGTCGGCCGCGGCGCCGCCGCGAGGGCGCGCCGCACGTCCTCCCACGCGTCGGCGTGGTCGTCGTAACCCGCGGGGAGGGCGTAGCCCCGGTCCCGCACCGTCCGGAGGTACGCCGCCTGGCGCCGGTGCATGTCGAAGTCACCGGTGAACGGCGGTCCGGCGTGGAGCCGACGGCAGGCGGCGGCCGCCCGGGCCAGCACCCCGGGCTCGGCGAAGGACGCATCCTCCAGCGCCTCGCCCGCGAGGAAGGTGATGACGAGCATCGAGAGGTCCGGGCGGTACTCGACCACCTCGGCCCCCACGCCGGCCAGCGCGGCCGCGTGCGTGTTGGCCGCCTCGGCGTCCCGGTCGATCCCGAGGAGCGTCGCGTCCCCGCACGACCACCGCACGACGAGGTCGAGCTCGCCGTCGTCGGTGACGACGTGCAGGTTGCGGTTGGTGAGGCCGCCGGGCAGCTCGCTGACGCGCCAGGACCGCCCCGCCAGGCAGGCGAGGCGGTCCAGGGGCGGCTGCGTCATCGGCAGGGTGCAGGTCAGTCGTCGAAGGCGTCGACCACGGCCCGGTCGATCGTCTGCACCGGGCCCTTGAACCAGGTGCGGGCCGAGGCGAACCACCAGACGGCGAGGAGCAGCAGGACGCCCACGACCATGATCGGTGCGTAGTTCACCGCCGCCCAGTCGAACTCCTCGCGCCACGGAGCGCCGTAGGGCGAGGTCGGCAGCATCAGCATGATGCCGACGACGACGATCTCGATCACGGCCACGAGGTTCATCCACTTGTACTTGCTGCCGTTGTTCCAGCTGCCGACCTGGAACGCGTCGCCGGCCCGCCAGCGCAGGTAGATGGGGATCGCGAAGGAGAAGTAGAGGCCGATGACCGACACCGACGTGACCGCGTAGAACGCCGTCGGGATGCCGTTGACCGACTTCAGCGCTGGGAGCGTGATGAGCGCGCCCAGGATGGCGGCGAAGATGACGGCGTTCGCCGGGGTCCGCTGGGCGTTCACCTGCGACCACAGGCGGGAGCCGGGCACGGCGCGGTCCCGGCTGAAGGCGAACATCATCCGTGACGTCGAGGTCAGGCAGGCCGTCGCGCAGAAGAGCTGGGCCGAGGAGGAGATGAACAGCAGGAGTCCCGCCAGGCCCGAGCCGAGGGCGGCGTCGAAGATGTAGGCCACGCCGCCGGCGGGGATGTTGGCGTAGTCGGGGGCCCCGTCGACCTGCGGGATCGCGAACGTGACCGCCAGCAGGAGGATGTAGCCACCCATGGCGGAGTAGAAGATCGACTGCCACAGACCGCGGGCAGCCGTCTTGGCGGCGCCCTGCGTCTCCTCGGAGAGGTGCACCGAGGCGTCGAAGCCGGTGATCGTGTACTGCGTGAGGATGAACCCGAACGGGATGATCACGAAGAAGTAGACGAAGCTGCTCGTGGACCCGCCGTCCCAGCCGGAGAGGTTCACCCGGTCGGTGAACACCTGCGAGAAGCTCAGGTGGTCGTCGGGGACGAAGACGAGGACGGCCACGAGGATTGCGGCGCCGACCACGTGCCACCACACCGAGATGTTGTTGATCAGGGCCAGCAGGTGGCTGGAGAAGATGTTGATGAGCGTGATCAACGCCAGGATCACCACGAAGGTGAGGAAGACGGCGTTCAGCGAGAACTCGTCCATCCAGCCCCAGGCGAGGAAGGTCAGGTTGAAGAAGGTCGCACAGCCGTAGGCCACGGACGCGGTCACCGCGATCAGCCCGATGAGGTTCAGCCACCCGGTGAAGAAGCCGGCCGCCGGCCCACCGAGCTTGGAGGACCAGTAGTAGATCCCGCCCGAGGTCGGCATGGCCGAGACCAGCTCGGACATCGTGAAGCCGATGATCAGGATGAAGAGCGAGATGATCGGCCACGACCAGGAGATCGAGACCGGGCCACCGTTCGCGATGCCGGCGCCGTAGGTCGTCAGGCAGCCGGCCAGGATCGAGATGATCGAGAACGAGATCGCGAAGTTCGAGAAGCCGGACCAGGACCGCGCGAGCTCCTGCTTGTAGCCCAGCTTGGCGAGGTGCTGCTCGTCATCGCTCAGGGCGGGTTGCTGGTGACTCGGGACGGGTTCGTGTGCTTCGGGCATGGCGTCACCCTCCGAAGGGACGATCGTGCGAATGTGAACCGGACGCTAGACCCGGCTCGAACGGGGTGTAAATGCCTCAGCGCAAAAATGGTATGAACTCAGACCATTGCGCGATTGACCGCAGCCGCCCCGGCCCCGAAGGATGTGCCTGTGACCGCCTCGCCCGAGCAGCACCTCCCGGAGGCGGTGCTGCGCCCGGTGCGGGGCCACCACGCCTTCGAGGCCTGCGTGGAGCAGCTGGCCACCGCGATCCGTCTGGGCGTCTACCCCCTCGGCAGCACGCTGCCGCCGGAGCGGGAGCTCGCCGCGATCCTGCGCGTCTCCCGCGCCACCCTGCGGGAGGCGATGGCCGCCCTCCGCGAGGCCGGCCTGGTCGAGACCAGGCGTGGGCGCGGCGGGGGCACCGTCGTCACGCTGAAGCCCCGCACGC
>JAEZKN010000411.1 GCA_023415395.1 Actinomycetes bacterium | reverse complement strand
CCCGCCGTACGACGAGCGCCGGAGGTGCCGGCCACCGACGCCCGCCCCGGGCCAGCGAGCAACCGCGAGGCGCTGGCGCGGCTCGGGGCGCGGCTGGCGATGCTCGAACGGGAGTCGCAGCGCTTCGGCGTGCTGCTCGGCTGCACGACCCGGGTCGGGATCGACCGCCCCGGCGACGTCCGGCACCGCTGGGGCTTCCACTACGACGAGAACGACGGCAGCGGCCCCGACCTGCGGCCCGCGCTGGTCCGGCACCGCCCCGGCGACGGACCGCCCCGGTGGTACCTCCTCGAGCTCGACACCGCCAGGCGCTGCCTCAGCGCGCCCGCCGACCCCAACGGGGCGGGCGACGACGCCCGGCCGGCCGCCCCGCGGGGACCGCTGTGGGCGAGGCTGCGGCACCTCCAGCGGGTCGCGGCGACCGTCGACGCGCGCACCGAGCGCTTCGACCGGTGGGAGTCCTGCCTGTCCTGGCTCCCGCTCACCGAGGCCGGCGACGACGAGCAGGACTTCGGCTACCTCGCCGACGAGGGGATGTACCCCTACCAGCGCGTGCACTACCCGGCGGTCGACATCGACCGCAGCGAGTGGGACGACCCGGACTACCAGGTGCTCGCCTTCCGTGGCACCGACCGCCCCTTCGCGAAGGGGGAGTGCGGCACCGACCCGGGGGAGGGCGCGGACCGGCCCCGGCAGCCCGGACGCGAGCTGCGCCAGGAGATCGCCTCGCTGCGCGAGGACGTCGAGGACCTCTACGACCCGGTCGACGAGATCGTGCGCTTCGACGAGTGCCTTTACACCGTCGGCCTGGCCAGCACCCCGGGCTACCTCTTCCGCACACGGTCCGGCGAGGAGCGCCGGCGTCCGGCCCTGGCCTTCGACCTCACCGGACCGCGCCTCCCGCAGCTGTCCGTGATGGCCTTCCCCGGCGAGGAGCCCCCGCAGATCGAGTGCAACGAGGACGCCGGCGGGGTGCAGACCCACGAGTGACGACCCAGCCGGGACGCTGGGCCGGCGCACGTAGAATCGGAGGGCACCCCCTACCGCTCACCGGTCGGGGGCTTCCGTGTTGTCCGACGGTCGTTCGAAGGGAACCCCGTGCACCTCTCCGGCCTGGCTGACGCCGTCCTCGCCGACCCCACCCTCGCCGACGCGCTGACCGACGCCCGCAGCGGCGCCGTCACGGCGCTCGACCTCACCGGGCCCGAGGCCATGCGGCCCTACGTCGTCGCGGGGCTCGTCCGCGAGGGCCGCACGGTGCTCGCGGTCACCGCCACCTCCCGCGAGGCCGAGGACCTCGTCGAGGCGCTCGGCGACCTGGTGGACCCCGGCTCCGTCGCCTACTACCCGAGCTGGGAGACCCTGCCGCACGAGCGGCTGAGCCCGCGTAGCGACACCGTCGGCCGGCGGCTCGCCGTCCTGCGCCGGCTCTGCCACCCGGGGGTCGCGACCGACGCGAGCGCCGGGCCGGTCAACGGCCCGCTGCAGGTCGTGGTCGCGCCCGTGCGCTCGGTCCTGCAGCCGCAGGTCAAGGGCCTCGGCGACCTCGAGCCGGTCGAGCTCGCGCCCGGCGACAGCGCCCCGCTCGAGGACGTCGTCGCCCGGCTCGCGGGGGCGGCGTACTCGCGGGTGGACCTGGTCGAGAAGCGGGGCGAGTTCGCGGTGCGCGGGGGCATCGTCGACGTGTTCCCGCCGACCGAGGAGCACCCGCTGCGCGTGGAGTTCTGGGGCGATGACGTCGAGGAGATCCGGTCGTTCTCGGTCGCCGACCAGCGCACGCTGGAGAAGGTCGAGCGGCTGTGGGCGCCCCCGTGCCGCGAGCTGCTGCTCACCGACGAGGTGCGCGAGCGCGCCGCCGAGCTCGGCCGCCAGCACCCGCAGCTGCTCGAGCTCACCGACAAGATCGCCGCCGGCATCGCGGTCGAGGGCATGGAGTCCCTCGCGCCGGTGCTCGTCGACGAGATGGAGCTGCTCGTCGACCTGATGCCCGACAGCACCCACGTCCTCGTGCTCGACCCCGAGCGCGCCCGCACCCGCGCCCACGACCTGGTGGCGACCAGCGAGGAGTTCCTGGGCGCGAGCTGGGCGGCCGCCGCCGGCGGGGGTACGGCGCCGATCGACCTCGGCGCGGCGTCGTACCGCTCGATCGCCGACGTGCGCGAGCACAGCCTCGCGCAGGGCAAGCCGTGGTGGACCGTCAGCCCGTTCGGCATCGACGACGACCAGCCCGGCGGGCCGGTCATCGACGTGGACGCCGTGCCGAGCCGCTCCTTGCCGGCCAGGCCCGCCGACGCCTACCGCGGCGAGATCGAGCGCGCGATCGCCGACATCGACCGCTGGCGCCAGGACGGCTACCGGGTGGTCGTGCTGCACGCCGGCCACGGCCCGGCCGAGCGCATGCGCGAGGTGCTGGCCGAGCACGACGTCCCCGCGCGCATCGCCGAGGACCTCCAGGAGGGGCGCGACCTCACCGCCGACGTCGTCACCGTCACCTGCGGCGCGAGCGCCCACGGCTTCGTCGACGACCGCAACCGGCTCGTCGTCCTCACCGGCGAGGACCTGTCGGGCCAGAAGGCGTCCACGCGCGACATGCGCAGGATGCCGGCCCGCCGCAAGCGCCAGATCGACCCCCTCGAGCTCAGCGCCGGCGACTACGTCGTGCACGAGCAGCACGGCGTGGGCCGGTTCGTGGAAATGAAGCAGCGCGAGGTCGGCGGCGCGGTGCGCGAGTACCTCGTGCTGGAGTACGGCGCCTCCAAGCGCGGCGGCCCGCCGGACCGCCTCTACGTGCCGGCGGACGCGCTGGACCAGGTGACCCGCTACGTCGGCGGCGAGCAGCCCTCGCTCGACCGCTTGGGCGGCGCGGACTGGACCAAGCGCAAGAACAAGGCGCGCAAGGCGGTCCGCGAGATCGCCGCCGAGCTGATCAAGCTCTACGCCGCCCGGCAGGCCACCCAGGGCTACGCGTTCGGCCCGGACACCCCCTGGCAGCGCGAGCTCGAGGACGCGTTCCCGTTCCAGGAGACGCCCGACCAGCTGAGCACGGTCGACGAGGTCAAGGGCGACATGATGCGCACCGTCCCGATGGACCGCCTGGTCTGCGGCGACGTCGGCTACGGCAAGACCGAGATCGCGGTGCGGGCGGCGTTCAAGGCCGTCCAGGACGGCAAGCAGGTCGCGGTGCTCGTGCCGACCACGCTGCTGGTCACCCAGCACCTCGGCACCTTCACCGAGCGGATGAGCGGCTTCCCCGTGGTGCTCAGGGGGCTGAGCCGCTTCCAGAGCGACGCCGAGGCGCGCGAGGTGATGGCCGGGATGGCCGACGGCTCGATCGACATCGTCGTCGGCACCCACCGGCTGCTCAACCCCGACACCCGCTTCAAGGACCTCGGGCTGATCATCGTCGACGAGGAGCAGCGCTTCGGCGTCGAGCACAAGGAGCAGATGAAGCGGCTGCGCACCTCGGTCGACGTGCTCTCGATGTCCGCGACGCCGATCCCGCGCACGCTCGAGATGGCGATCACCGGCATCCGCGAGATGTCCACGATCACCACCCCGCCCGAGGAGCGGCACCCGGTCCTCACCTACGTCGGTGCCTACGAGGACCGGCAGGTCATCGCCGCCGTACGCCGCGAGCTGCTGCGCGAGGGCCAGGTCTTCTACATCCACAACCGGGTGAACTCGATCGAGAAGGCCGCCGCGCGGATCCGCGAGCTGGTGCCGGAGGCGCGGGTCGCGACCGCGCACGGGCAGATGAACGAGAAGCAGCTCGAGCAGGTGATGCTCGACTTCTGGGAGAAGCGCTTCGACGTGCTCGTCTGCACCACGCTCGTCGAGTCCGGCCTCGACGTCTCCAACGCCAACACGATGATCATCGAGCGGGCCGACACCCGCGGCCTCAGCCAGCTCCACCAGCTCCGCGGCCGCGTGGGCCGGTCCCGCGAGCGCGCGTACGCCTACTTCCTCTACCCGTCCGAGAAGCCGCTCACCGAGACCGCGCACGAGCGCCTCGCGACCCTGGCCCAGCACTCCGACCTCGGCGGCGGCATGGCGATCGCGATGAAGGACCTCGAGATCCGCGGCGCCGGCAACCTGCTCGGCGGCGAGCAGTCCGGCCACATCGCCGACGTCGGGTTCGACCTCTACGTCCGCCTGGTCGGCGAGGCCGTCAACGAGTTCCGCGGCGACCGCGAGCCCGAGCTCGACGAGGTCCGCATCGAGCTGCCCGTCGACGCCCACCTCCCGCACGGCTACATCCCCAGCGAGCGGCTGCGCCTGGAGATGTACAAGCGCCTGGCCGAGGTGCGCTCCGACGAGGACGTCGACCTCATCAACGAGGAGCTCCTGGACCGGTACGGCGAGCCGCCGGTCGAGGTCGTGTCGCTCCTGCTCGTCGCGCGGTTCCGGGCCCGGGCCCGGCAGGCGGGCATCGGCGAGGTCACCATCGCCGGCAAGAACGTGCGCTTCGCGCCGGTCGACCTGCCGGAGTCGCGGGTGGTGCGGCTCAACCGCCTCTACCCGAAGTCCATCGTCAAGGCGCCCGTGCAGACCGTGCTCGTGCCGCGCCCGCAGACCGCGGTCGTGGGGGGCAAGCCCCTCAGCGGCATCGCCCTGCTTGAATGGGCCCGGCAGGTGATCGACACCGTCCTGGACCCCAAGGAGAGCACGTGACCCGCACCCGGAGCCTCGTCGGCCTGGCCCTCGCCTCGACCGTCCTGATGACCGGTTGCTCCGCCACCGGTGGGGTCTCGGGGTGGAACCCCGGTGTCGCCGCGCGGGTGGCCGACGACACGATCTCGCTCGCCGACGTGGACGAGACGTCGGCGGCGTACTGCGAGGCGCTCCTGAAGAACCCGCAGAACGACCAGATCATCCCCGGACGCTTCGTGCAGGGTCGCGTGGTGGCCAACCTGGCGCTGCGGGCCGCGGCCGAGCAGTTCGCCGAGGCGGAGGGCATCACGCCCGACGAGTCCTACGACCAGACCGTCCGGCAGGCGGAGTCCAACGACTCCTTCGCGGGCCTGACCGACGAGGAGAAGGACGCGGTCATCGCCGTCGACGGCGCCGGCTACTACGTCCAGGCCGTGCAGCAGGCCGCGGGCGAGGACGGTGAGCAGCAGTTCGTGGCGTGGCTCGGCGAGCACCAGCCCGAGCTCGACCCGCGCTACGGCATCGCCATCGAGGACGGTCAGGTCGTCTCGGCGGACACGAGCGTCTCGGTCGCCGTGAGCGACACCGCCGAGCAGGCCTCGGCCTCGGAGCCGGACCCGGCCTCCGCCGCCGGGTTGCCGGCCAGCCAGCGCTGCGGGAGCTGACGTCTGCGGTGGCTGAGGTGCGAGCGCAGCGAGCCTCGGAACCACCCCTCCTCGAGTTCCTCGAGGTGATGCGCCGGCTGCGCGCCGAGTGCGCGTGGAAGGCCGGTCAGACGCACCGGTCGCTGGCCCGCTACCTGCTCGAGGAGACCCACGAGACCCTCGAGGCGATCGACACCGGCGACGCCGCCCACCTCCGCGAGGAGCTCGGCGACCTGCTGCTCCAGGTCTACTTCCACGCGGTCATCGCGGAGGAGGCCGGCGAGTTCACCCTCGACGACGTCGCCGCCGACATCATCGCCAAGATGCACCGCCGCAACCCGCACGTCTTCGGCTCCGGCGAGGCCGGCACGCCCGAGGAGATCAACGAGGTCTGGGAGTCGATCAAGCGCGAGGAGAAGCAGCGCGCCTCGGTGACCGACGGCATCCCGCCGGGCCTCCCCGCGCTGCTGTACGCCGACAAGGTGCTCGACCGGCTGGGGGCCGCGCCGGGGCGGCCCTCGGTGGTCGAGCCTGGCGAGACCTTGGGCGACCGGCTGCTCGCCCTCGTCGCCGAGGCCCGCGAGCACGGCGTCGACCCCGAGCAGGAGCTGCGGGACGCGGTGCGTCGGCTGCTCTGAGCCTGCGTCTCGCGGTCTGGTCCTCCGCGGATCCCGGGTCGCGGTGCGATCCCTAGGATCCGCACATGCCTCTCCCGGACCTGCACCTGATCGTCCGGGTCGGCGTCCTCGGACGCCTGCTGGGTCGATCCGGCGCCCCGTGAGGGTGCCGCTGCGCGCCCTGCTCGGCGCGATCGTCGTCTGTGGTGCCGTGGCCCGGCTCGTGCTGCACCGCGGCGTCGCCTACTCCCCGGCCGACGAGCTCGTCTACGCCCGCTACTCCTGCCGGGTGGCCGAGGAGGGCCTGGGCAGCTATCCGGACATGGTGCAGGGCTACCTGGCCGACCCGAGCGCCCACGTGTTCCCGTCGCCGGCGCGGTGGGGCTTCCTCCTTCCTGACGCCCTCGCCAGCTCGGTCCTGGGCTGCGGCCCGTCCGCGGTCGCCTGGGTGTCGACCCTGGCCGGCATCGCGATGCTCGTGCTCGTCGCGGTGCTGTCCTACCGGCGGTTCTCACCGGCGGTGGCCGTGGTGGCCACGGCGTTCGTCGCGTCCTCGCCCCTGCAGCTGCTGGTGGGACGCCGAGCGCTCGGGGACGGGCTGGTCGGCCTGCTCGCGGTGGCCGCGCTGTGGGCTGTCCTCGTCTACCTCGAACGCCGCAGCTGGCGTCGCCTGGCGGTGGCGGTGCTGCTCATCGTGGCGGGCTTCGCGACCAAGGAGATCTTCTTCCTGTTCTACCCGGCGCTGCTGACCCCGCTCGTCGTGGCGTGGGCGCGGGCGCGGCGGGTGGACCTGCGCGACCTCGTCCTGCTGGTGGCACCGCCGCTGGTCAACGCCGCGGTGTTCGCCCTGCTCGTCGGCGACGCCGGCGCCTACGCCGAGGTCCTCCGCGCGGTGCACTCGACGGTGGACGCGCCGTATCCCGCGGAGTACATGAGCGGGCCTCCGTACCGTCTGGTGCTGGACCTGATGGCCCTGACACCCGTCGTGGTCCTCATGGCGATCGCCGCCTACGGGCTGCTGCTCGACCGGGGAACCGCCGCGAGCCGGATGACCGCGCTGCTCGTCGTGGCGTCGCTCCTGCCGTTCGGCGTCGTGGGCGCCCAGGTGGTGCGCTTGGTGATCGCCACCGACACCTTGATGTGTCTCCTCGCCGCGTGGGGGCTCGTGACCGCCCTGCGCACGAGGGGCCGGTGGTGGGTCCCCGCGATCACGGCGGGAGCGGTGGCAGCCAACTGCTGGGTCTTCTGGGTCATCTCGGTCCGGCACGAGGTCTACGACCCGGTCAGTGACAACCTGCTCCGCGCGCTCGGCATCATCCCATGACCGGCCCGGCGTGCGCGTCGCCGAGGCTCGCGTCGGGCTAGGGTCGGGCCCGTGGCCCGGGTGCTGATCGTCGAGGACGACTCCGACGTGCGCGACTGGATCGCGCACTGCCTGCTGCGCGAGGGGCACGAGCTGCGCGGCGTCCCCGACCGGGCCCGGACGCAGACCTTGCGCACGGCCGAGCCGGACTACCGGCCGGACCTGGTGCTCATGGACTACGCCCTGCCGGACACCGACGGTGTCTCGCTGCTGGGAGAGCTGACGGCCGACTGGCCCGGCGTCCCCGCCGTGTTCGTGACCGTCCAGTGGACGGGGGAGATCATCAAGCGGATCGAGGGCACCGGCCACGAGCGGGTGGCCAAGCCGTTCGACGCCGACGACCTGCGCGCCGCCGTGCGGCGCGCGCTCCGGACCGGAGAGAGCGAGGAGTGACCCGGGCCCGGGTGCTCGACCTGATCGGCTTCTCCGCGTACTTCGTGGTGGCGGCCCTCCTGGGCCGGGCGGCCGTCCTCGGCGACACCGGGCTGGCGCTGGTGTGGCCGGCTGCCGGCGTCGCCGCAGCCTGGCTCGCCGTCAACGGTTGGAGCCGCTTCGTCGTCGTCGACGTCGCCGTGCTCTTCTCGCTGTCCCTGGCCGTCAACGCGCTGACCGGCGCCGGCCTCGGGCTCTCCGCGGGGCTGGCCGCCGCGACCGTGCTGCAGACCCTCGTCTTCGGCGTCCTGATCACGCGGTGGAGCCCGGCCTGGTGGGGCTTCGGCGAGGAGCCACCTGCGGGCGTCGTCCGGCTGCGTGACCTCGGCGTCCTCATCGCCGCGGCCTCGGTCGCTGCCCTGGCCTCCGCCGTGCTCGGCCCCGCCTCGGTGCTCTCGGTGTCGGACACCAGCGCGGGCCAGGTCGTCTCGTGGGTGCTGCGCAACGCGACCGGCATCGTGGCGATCTTCCCGCTCTCGCTGATCGCGCGGCACCTGGTCCGCTCGAGCGCCCCCGAGCAGGCGCCGGACGGTGTCGGCCCGATGCGCGGGCGCGGCCCGGCGGAGCTCGTGGTGCTCGCCGGTGCCTCCGTCCTCGTGCTCTGGCTGGTCTTCTGGGTCAACACCGACCTGCCGGTGGCCTTCCTGGTCCTGGCGGTCAGCGTGTGGGCCGGTGCGCGGTTCTCGCCGGTCGTCGCGGGTGTGCACGCGATCCTCGCCAGCGCGGCGGTGACGGTCGCGACCGTCGGCGGCCACGGGCCGTTCGTGCAGGTCGGCGACCCCGACACCCGCGCGGTGGTGGTGCAGGCGTTCGTGGCCGTCGTCGTCGCGCTGACGCTGACCCTCTCCGTGGGGCGCAGCGAGATCCTGCTGCTCGGCGACGAGGTCACCCGGCAGGCCACGCTGGTGCGCACCATCGTCGACACGATGGCCGACGGGGTCAGCGTGATCGACTCCCGGGGCACCGTCGTGCTCCGCAACCCGGCCGCGCAGACCCTGGTCGGCGACCCGAGGCGGGACGCCGACGGCAAGGTCGACCTGGACGCCTACGGCCTGCGGCACGTCGACGGCCGGCCGCTGCGACCCGAGGAGAGCCCGATGGCGCTGGCGCTCTCCGGAGCCATCGTCGAGAAGGAGGACCTCGTCCTGCGCAACGCGATGGTCCCGGGCGGCCGGATGCTCGAGGTCACCGCGCGCCCCCTGCCCGACACCGAGCCACCGCTGGTCGTCGTGGTGTTCCACGACGTCACGGCCGAGCGGCGCGAGCGCGACGAGCTGGCGTCGTTCGCCGGTGTGGTCGCCCACGACCTGCTCAACCCGCTGACCGTGGTCGACGGCTGGTCCGAGGCGATGCTGGAGGAGGCCCGGGCGGGCCACCCGGGCGACCCGGCCGAGCAGGTGCAGCGGCTCGAGCGCATCCAGCGCGCCGCCGAGCGGATGCAGCACCTGATCAGCGACCTGCTCGCCTACACGACCGCGCGCGACCTCACGATCAACCCGGTCCGGGTCGACCTGGCCGCCGTCGCGAGCGACATCGCCCGCGCCCGGGTCGACGCCAACCGCGTGCGCGACCTACCGGAGCCGCTGATCACGGTCGCTCCCGACCTGCCAGCGGTGCTCGCGGAGCCGGTGCTGCTGCGCCAGGTCGTCGACAACCTCATCGGCAACGCGGTCAAGTACGTCGCTCCCGGGGAGCGCCCCGAGATCCGGGTCTGTGCCCGCACGGTCGCCGGCCCCGGTGGGGACATGGTCGAGATCGAGATCTCCGACAACGGCATCGGCATCCCGCCGGGCCAGCACGACCGGGTCTTCGACAGCTTCCACCGGGCGCACCAGGACGGCTACCGCGGCACCGGCCTGGGCCTGTCGATCGTCAAGCGGATCGTCGAGCGCCACGGCGGCGCGGTGTGCGCGCGCGACAACGACGAGGGGTGTGGGACGACGATGCGGGTCTCGTTCCCCGCCGCCGAATGACGGATCCCGGCGACCCGCGACCCGCGCAGCTGAGGGCTACTCGGCGCAGATGGTGTAGACGGTGACGGTTCCATTGGCGTAGGGCCACACGGTGACCGTCCAGCGCTGCGGCGCACTGAGCTCGAGCACCCCGGCCGCGTTGCTGGGGAAGGACTGGGTGGTGCTGGTGAGCGTGCCCGCGGGGAGCTCCACGACGGCGCCCCCGATCGCGACGGCCCCGGTCCCGCACTGGCCCCCGACGACGTTGACGCCGTTCGCTCCCACGTCGACGGAGGTCGTGGTGCCGGGGACGTAGCTGACGCCGTTGAACGTCCCGGTGGCTCCGGTGGCTCCGGTGGCTCCGGTGGCTCCGGTGGCTCCGGTCGCGCCGGTGGGACCGATCGGACCCGTGGGGCCGATGTCCCCGGCTGCGCCGGTGGCTCCGGTCGCGCCGGTGGCTCCGGTCACGCCCGTGGCTCCTGTGGCGCCGGTGGCTCCGGTGGCTCCCGTCACACCGACGCCGGTGGCGCCGGTGGCCCCGGTGGGACCGACGGGGCCGGTC
>JAEZKN010000410.1 GCA_023415395.1 Actinomycetes bacterium | reverse complement strand
CTCCAGCGCGCCTCCGACCCGGGTCACGACGTCGAGCCACGGCCGCAGCACCTCGTCGTCGACGATCGGCTCGGCCAGCGGCGCGAACACCGGCTCGGCGGCCAGCCGCAGCGTGAACGCCGATCGCCACGCGGCGAAGGCGGCGGCGCCGTGGGACGCCGCCTCCATGCGCCCGTCCCAGGCGAGGATCGCCTCGCGCACGACCGCCCCCGCCGGGCTGGGCTTGACGCCTCGGAGGAAGTCCTGGAAGGACGGTGCCGGCAGCAGCAGCGCGTCGTCGTGGATCGCGCGGAAGTCCTCGGCGGTCAGGTCGTCGCGCCCGTCGAGCAGCTGGTGGATGCGGGTCGCGCGGTGCGGCGGGGCGAAGCCGGTGCCGATCGGCTCGCTCTCGGGCCCGCGGCGCTCGTTGGCGGTCACGACCTGCCCGTCGGGCGGTACGTCGTGCGCGGGCAGGTCGGTCAGCCAGCCGGTCCACGCCGCGCGCGGGTCCGCGGCATCGACCACGCCGCGGCGGTTCGCCTCGCCGCGGACCGGGACCCGCCCGGCGACGCGGTAGCGGACGTCCCCGTCGCGGTCGGCGACGACCACGTTGTTGACCGGCTCGACCCAGTCGTCGAGCGCGGCGGTCACGTCGGCGGCCGAGCGCGCGTGCAGCAGCGGCAGGAGCGCGTCGAAGCCGAGGTCCTCCAGCACCGTCGACGCCGCCCGCAGGCTGAGCCCGTGCCCGTCGTCGACCGAGCCGGAGAAGACCGGCCCGCGCGCGGTCACGACGACCTCGACGACCTCGTCGGGCTGGCCGGCGACGGCGATCGTCTCGGTGTGTGCGGCCGCCGGCGCCCAGCCCTCGGGCCCCCGCGCCTCGACGCCGTCGGGGGTGCGGCGCAGCTGCTCGGCGTACACGTCCTGGTAGTCGGCCATGGCGTTCGTGATCGCCCACGCGACGTCGCCGGCGTGGGCGAAGTGCTGCACCCCGGGCACCCCCGGGAAGGCGAAGCCGACGACGTCGAGCTCGTCGCAGCTGAGCCGCACCTGCTGGTAGACGCCCGGCGACTCGACGACGCGATGGGGGTCGCCCCCGATCAGCGGGAAGCCCGACGCGGTCCGGTCGCCCCCGACCGCCCACGCGTTGCTGCCGCCCGCCGTCGGCCCCTCGTGCGCGAGCAGCCGGGCGTCGTCGCCGAGCACCTCGCGGGCGCGGGCGGTCCACAGCTTGCCGGGCAGGCTCGCGAAGAGCAGGTGCTGGGCGTGGAAGACGGCCAGCGGCGTCCACGGCTCCCACGGCTCCGGCCGGGCTCCCGTGCGCTCCAGCTCCGGGGCGTCGGCGTGCAGCCCGGCGTTCACGCCCTCGACGTAGGCCGCCACGAAGGCCTGCGTCTCCGGCCGCAGCCGGGCGTGGGCTCGGCGGGCCGTCTCGGCGATGCGGGTACGCCGGGCGAGCCGGTCCCACGGCAGCGCGGTCGCCCCGAGCAGGGCGGCGGTGGTGCCGGTGGCCCGCCGGCGCAGGTGCTCCAGCTGCCAGGCGCGATCGCGTGCGGTGACCTCGCCCTGGCCGTGCGCGAGGTCGGACAGCGAGGTCGCCCGGACGTGCGGGACGCCGTACGCGTCGCGGTGGATCCGGGCCATGTGAGGTGACCCTAACCCACTCGCCTCACTCGGCGGTGAGGAGCGGCAGCCGCACGTGGAAGGTGGTCCCCCGGCCCGGCTCGGACTCGACGGCCATCGAGCCGCCGTGCTGCTCGACGATCGAGTGCGCGATGGAGAGCCCGAGCCCGCTGCCGGGGATCGCCTGCTGCTGGGCGAGGGAGGACCGGTAGAACCGGCTGAACAGCCGCTCCTGCTCCTCGCGCGGGATGCCGATGCCGGTGTCGGCGACGCTGATGATCGCCTCGCGCTCGTCGGTCGCCAGCACGACGCCGATGTCACCACCCTCGGGCGTGAACTTCACCGCGTTGCCGACCAGGTTGATCACGACCCGCTCGAGCATGTCGCGGTCACCGAGGAACGGGATCGGCTCCTCGGGCAGCTCGACGGTGACCTCCAGCTCACGACGCTCCAAGGTCGGTGCGACCACGGTGGTGGCCGCGGCCACCACCTTGCGCAGGTCCACCAGCCGGTCGGCGAAGCCGATGCCCTCGTCCTGGACCCGGGAGAGCGTGAGCAGGTCGTCGATCAGCGAGAGCAGGCGGGTGCTGTTGGCGCCGAGGCGCCGCACCGCGTCGAGCGCCTCGGGGGCCAGCTCGCCGTACTCGCCGTCCTCGAGCATCTCGGTGTAGCCGAGGATGCTGGTGATCGGCGTCCGCAGCTCGTGGCTGACGCTCGAGACGAAGGCGTCCTTGACCTGGTCGACCTCGCGCAGCCGCTCCACGGCCTGGCGCTCGGCCGCCAGCGCCTCGACCAGGTGCCGCTCGGTCTCGATCCGCTCGGTGATGTCCTCGGAGGTGCTCACGTAGCCGATCGTGCGGCCGCGGTCGTCCTCGATCCGGTCCAGCGACATCGAGTGGCTGCGCTCCTCGCCGCCCTTGCGCACGAACTTCATGTCCACCGGACCCCGGCCGATCAGGGCGGCAGCCACCGCCCCGAACTCCTCGGGCACGCCGAGCTCACGAGCCTTCTCGGCGACCGCCTGCTCGCTGTGCAGCCGCCGCGTGGTGGTGCCCAGCATCTCCTCGGCGGTGTAGCCCAGCAGGCGCTCGGCACCGGGGTTGAAGAGCGTGACCCGCGCTTCGTGGTCGGTGCCGATGATGGCGACGCCGGCCGCGCCGTTCACGATGTTCTGGACCCGGTCCCGCTCGGCGGCGGCCTGCCGCGCGGTCTCGAGCTGCTCGCCGACGGTCAGCATCAGCGGCAGCGTGACGAGCGCGCACACCGTGCCGAAGCTGGCCAGCAGGATGCCCTGCGCGTCCACGGTGATGTGGAAGGCCGGAGCGGCGTTCGCGAACGGGCCGTAGCCGTAGGTCGTCATCGGGATCGCGAACGCGAGGACCGCGATCACCTGGGCCATGGACCCGTAGGGACTGTTGCGCAGGGCACCCCAGACCAGCACCGGGATGATCAGGAACACCACGGAGGGGAACGACTCGGGCAGGAACACGACCGGCGTGACGACCACGATCAGGATCCACTGGGCGAGCCGCTCGACCGGCCCCGCCATCGGCGCGTGGTTCCGCACCACGCAGAAGAGCGGCAGGACCGTGAGCTGGGCGACCAGGCTGGAGGTCCCGACCGCGAGCGCCAGCCGACCGGGGTCGCCCCACCCGGTGACCAGGCTGGTGACCGCAGCGACCGCGGAGACCACGAGCGCACCGGCGGCGACGGCGGCGAGGAAGCGGGCCAGGTCCACGCTGGTCCGCAGCGGCGCCCGCTCGCGCCGGCCCTGGGCGAGGATCCACCAGACGACGCCGACCTCCGCGGTCAGGCCCAGCCCCAGCCCCAGCGCCACCCCTGCCGAGAAGCCCGCGACCCCGATCGAGCCGACCGCGAGCACCCCGACCACCGCCAGCACCAGCGGGGTCCGCGGGCGGGACGCGAGCATGAGGGCGCCCGTCGCGAGGCCCACCGGCCAGATGCCGATCCCGTGCGAGCCGTCGGGTGCCGAGCTGGCCGCGGCCGCGCCGAGGCAGGTCATGGCGGCGAGCAGCCCGACGACCTGCGTCACCCGTGACGCTTCCAACGTCCCCCTCCTCCGACTGCGTGCGCCCCATCTTGTCGGTCCTGGGGCGCCGGTGCGCGTGCGACCTGCCGAACGGCACTAGGTTGAGAGGATGAGTTCCGCGCGGAGCGAGTACGACGTGGTGGTGGTCGGCGCCGGCCACAACGGCCTGGTCGCCGCGACCTACCTCGCGCACGCCGGGCTCTCCGTGCTCGTCCTCGAGCGGCTCGACCACGTCGGCGGAGCGGCCGTCCTGTCGCCGGCCGTGGGCCTGCCGGACGCCGTCCTGGCCCACCTCGGCGTGGACCTGCGGCTCGACCCGGCGCCCGCGGCCACCCGGCTCCCGGAGCCCTGGACCGACCTGGCCCGCGCGGTCCGGCCC
>JAEZKN010000361.1 GCA_023415395.1 Actinomycetes bacterium | reverse complement strand
CGCCCTCAGCGGCGGTCTCGTGGGCTCGGTGATTTTAATAAGAGACAGACCTCGGCCAGCCAGCGGTGCGCCGCCTCGCGAGCGGGCCCGCGTCCGGCGCCCCGGCTCCGGGGTCCGAAGGCGACGTTCTCCAGCACGCTCAGGTGGGGGAAGAGCAGGGGGTCCTGGGCCAGCAGGGCGACGCGTCGGTCGTGTGGCGGCACGAACGTGCCGTCGCCGGTGAGGGTGCGGCCGTCGAGCCGGACGTGTCCGCGGTCGGGGCGCAGCAGTCCGGCGACCACGCCGAGCAGCGTCGACTTCCCGGCGCCGTTCGGCCCGAGGACGGCGAGGGTCTCGCCGTCGGCGACCTCCAGCGCGACCTCGACGTCGCGCTCGGCGACGGTCGCGTCCAGCTCCAGCGTCATACCGCGCTCCGGCTCTGGCGCGCGAGGCCGATCACGAGCACCGCGACCACGACGAGCACCAGGGAGAGCGCGACGGCCGCGTCGACGTCGGTCTCGCGCTGCTTGTAGATCTCCAGCGGCAGCGTGCGGGTGACCCCCTGGAGGCTGCCGGCGAAGGTGATCGTCGCCCCGAACTCGCCCAGGGAGCGCGCGAAGGCCAGCACGGCCCCGGACACCAGGCCGGGCAGCACCAGCGGCAGCGTGACCCGGCGGAAGACGGTCGTCGGGCCGGCGCCCAGCGATGCCGCGACGACCTCGTAGCGCTGGCCGGCGGTGCGCAGCGCGCCCTCGAGGCTCACGACGAGGAAGGGCAGCGCCACGAAGGTCTGCGCCATCACGACCGCGGCGGTCGAGAACGCGACCTGCAGGCCGAGCAGCTCGAGCTCCTCGCCGAGCAGGCCGCGACGCCCGAAGGTGTAGAGCAGCGCGATGCCGCCCACGACCGGCGGGAGCACGAGGGGGAGCAGCACCAGCGAGCGCAGCACCCCCTGCCCGGGGAAGGAGGTGCGCGCCAGCACCACGGCCATCGGCGTCCCGAGCAGGACGCACAGGAGCGTGCTGGTCGCCGACGTGCGCAGGCTGAGCCAGAGCGCCTCCTGCGAGGCCTCGGAGGTGATGAGCGTGCCGAAGTCCGCCCAGTTCACGCGAGCCACGATGGCGACGACGGGCAGCAGCACGAAGGCCGCGCCGATCGCCGCGGGGACGTAGAGCCAGCGGGGGATCACGGCGGGCCGAAGCCGAGGTCGGCCAGGACCGCCCGGCCCCGGTCGCTGAGGGCGAAGGCGGCGAAGTCCGCGGCCAGCTCGGCGTCGTCGGCGTCGGCGAGCGGGGCGATCGGGTAGGTGTTCACGACGTCGCGGGACTCGGGGAAGGTGATCCCCTCGACCGCGTCGCCCGCGGCGGCGACGTCGGTGACGTAGACGAGACCGGCGTCGGCCTCGCCGGAGGTGACCTTGCCGAGCACGTCGGTGACCGACTGCTCCTCGCTCACCGGGTCGAGGGTCACGCCGGCGGCCTCGGCGACCGCCCGTGCTGCCGCGCCGCACGGCACCTCGGGGGCGCAGGTCACCAGGGCCAGCCCGGGCGCCGCCAGGTCCGCGAAGGTCCGGATGCCCGCCGGGTTGCCCGGAGGTACGGCGATCTCCAGCGTGTTCGTCGCGAACGGCTCGGGGTCGGCGCCGGTGAGGCCGCCGGCCACCAGCTCGTCCATGGTCGCGGTGTCGGCCGAGGCGAAGACGTCGGCCGGGGCGCCCTCCTGGATCTGGGTGGCCAGTTCGGAGGAGCCGCCGAGGCTGAGCTCGACCCGCACCCCGTCGTGCTCCTCCTCGAACTCCGCCGCGAGCTCCTCGAAGGCCGCGGTCAGGGAGGCGGCGGCGTAGACCGTCAGCGTGGTCTCCTCCTCGTCCCCACCGCACGCGGCGAGGGGGAGGACCAGCAGGAACGCGAGCAGGGCGGTCCTCATGGCCGCTCCACGACGACGTTGGTGGACTTGACCGAGGCGATGGCCCGCGCGCCGGGCTCGAGACCGAGCTCCTCGGCCGCCTCGGTGCTCATCAGCGAGACGAGCCGGTAGGGGCCGCAGACCATCTCGACCTGGGCCATCACGGTGTCCTTCTTGACCCGGGTGACGATCCCGCTGATCCGGTTGCGGGCGCTGACCGCGGCGGCCCGGGTCGCCGCGCGGTCGGGGTGCTCGGCGAGCGACTCGGCGAGGGCGGCGAGGTCGACGCCCGGGACGACGGTGCGGCCCTCCTCCCGGGTGCTGGCCACGCGGCCGGCCTCGACCCACCGCCGCAGGGTGTCGTCGCTGACGCCGAGCAGCTCGGCGGCTTCTGCGATTCGGTAGGAGGTCACGCTGGGATGATGCCGCATCTGCGGTCAGTTGACCACAGAAAGCACCGTGACTGCGGCGAGGAGACTCAGCGGGGTGGCGACCAGCGAGACCCGGTGCAGGCCGGTGAGCGACGGGCGGGTCCCGACGCCGACCAGCGTCCGGCGCCAGAGCAGGTTGGCCAGGGACCCGGTGTAGGTCAGGCCCGAGCCGATGTTGAGGCCGAGCAGCGCGGCAAGGATCGCGGTGTCGCCCAGGGGGACCAGCAGGGGCACCAGCAACAGCGCGGCGGAGAGGTTGGTGAGCAGGTTGGCCAGCACGGTCGCGACGAGCGCGATGACGAGCAGGTCGAGCCACGAGGTCCCGCCCGGGAGCAGGTCGGCGACGGCGTCGCCGAGGAAGCCGGCGGAGAGCGCCGCGACGACCACGCCGAGGCAGAGCACGAAGACCGCGAACGCCGGGTGTGCCGCCGCGACCGCCTCGCGCGGCGTGACCAGCCCCCGGTGCCGGGCCCAGAGCACGAGGACGACGGCCGCGCCTGCGGAGACCCAGCACGGGTCGACGTCGAACGGCGACGCGACGGCGAAGCCCGCCAGCATGAGCCCGACGACCACCACCGGCACCGGCTCGATCGCGGGGTGCGGGGCGCGGTCCCGTGGCCGGGGCGCAGCGGCGAGCTCGCGCCGGAAGAGCAGCCGCAGCACGGCGTACTCCACCACGAGGACGGCGAGCAGCACCGGCGCCATCTCGAGGGCGAACTCGCCGAAGGTGAGGTCGAGGTGCGGCATCGCGAGCAGGTTGGTCAGGTTGGAGACCGGCAGCAGCAGCGACGCGGAGTTCGCCATCCGCAGGCAGGCGTGGCTGCCCGGCCAGACCGAGGTGCCGGCCGCGGTCGCGGCGGCGACCACCACCGGGGTGAGGAGCACGACCGTCGCGTCCAGGCTGAGCGTGGTGGTGACGAGCGCCGCGAGCAGGAAGACGCCGGTGAAGAGCGGTGCCGGGCGGCCCGACGTCACCTCCCGGATGCGCGCGGCGGCGGCCGCGAACAGCCCGGCCCGGGCGCACACGTCGGCGACGACCAGGATCGTGACGAGGAAGAGGACGACCGGTCCGAGGTGGCGCAGCGTCGCCTCGACGTCGTCGATCGCGAGGATCCCGGTCGCGAGCGTCACCGCCGCGGCCACGAGCCCCGCGGCCAGCTCGGTGCGGGCCCGGGGGTGGACGTAGGCCGTGACCAGCAGGGCCAGGAGTGCGGCCACCGGGACGAGGTCGAGGGGCGGCACGCCGAGAGGTTAGTCCACCTGGGAGAATCGGCCCGTGAGTCAGGCGTCAGAGACCGGCCGTCCGGGCCGGTACAACCGCACCTTCGGGGGCCTGGTCGGCTCGATGATCGTGCTGGTCCTGGTGGTCTTCGCGATCATCGTCTTCCGCGGGGCGTTCCGCGACACCCCGGAGTACGAGCCGGAGCCGGTCGACTACCTCGCGCTGGTCGAGAGCATCCAGGTCGGCGGCCTGACGCCCGTCTACCCGGCCGAGCTGCCGGAGGGCTGGATCGTCAAGGAGGCGACCTTCGAGCCGGGCGAACGTCCGGTCTTCGAGCTCGCGATGTCGACCGACGAGGGTCGCTTCGCCGGCCTTCATCAGGAGGACGAGAGCGTCCAGGACCTGGTGCGGACCCACGTCGGCACCGACGCCACCGAGGGCGAGCCGGTGCGCCTCGACGGTGAGATCACCGCCGAGTGGCAGACCTTCACCGACCCCGGTGGCGACACCGCCTATGCGACCGAGGTCGGTGACGACTCCCTGCTCGTCTGGGGCTCGGCGCCGGCCGAGGACCTCCAGGCCCTCGTCGCGACCCTGACCACCGCCCCGCTCGGCGCCTCCTGAGTCAGCTCGGCTGAGTCAGCCCAGCTGGGTCAGCTCAGCGCGACCGGGTTGGCGGTCACGGCGCCCTCCGAGGTCACCAGGGTGACCCGGACGGTGCCGGCGGTGACGTTCTTGCCGGCGTCGGTGGTCTTGATCCGCACCGTCCGCCAGACGTTGCTCCCCGCGAGCGACTTGGTGGCCTTGGCGATGACCGTCCCGGACTTGTAGACCTTCGCCCCGAAGGTGCAGGCGACCACGCACCGCACCCGGATGTCGATGGCCTTGACCTTGCCCGCGGGGGCGTACCGGGAGGCCGTGCCGTCGACGAAGACCAGCGTCTCGGGATCGCCGACCACCTTCACCGTGGCGCTCGAGGAGTTGTTGGCGAGGTTCTGCTCCAGCTCGGTGGTCGACACCGTCGCGGTGTTCACCACCGCGCCGGGCTCGGTGGTCGTCGTCGTGCCGACGCAGGTGACGAGCATGTCGGCGCTGTACGCCGTCTCCCAGTCCTCGTTGAAGAACCGGAAGGAGTAGCCGGCACCCGTCGGCCGCTTGCCCAGGGACAGCACGTTGGCGTCGTAGCCGGAGTAGCCGCCGACGACGGCCTGCTTGCCCGTGGGGCAGCCTGCCGAGCCCTCGGCACGGGTCTCGGCGGGCACCGAGAGCGTCGAGATCCCGCTGGCCAGGCCGAGCGTGGCCGTGTGCCCGTTGGCCGTCGTGGTCTCGTCGGCCAGGCACCGGGCGCTGTAGGTCATCGAGGCGTTCTCGTCGTAGTCGACGATGAACCGCCACATCTGGGCGGTGTGCGGGTAGGACTCGCGCACGAAGCCCACGCCGCTCTCGGTCTCGAACGCCGGCGCGATCGGGCGGGTGCCGGACGGGCACGTCAGGTCCACGCGCCGCCCGTAGGCCGTGCTCGTCTGCGCGATGCTCGCGGCGCTGAGCTGGACGGCGTGGGTGTGGCCGCTGCTGGAGGCGAGCAGCTCGTTGAGGCAGTTCACGTAGACCTTGCCGCCCGCCGGGACGTCGCCGTAGTTCCTGGCCCGGACGGTCCAGCCGGTGTTGTCCGCGGTGGGTCCGCTCGCCGTGACGAGCAGGTCGGAGTAGAACCCGTCCGCGATCGGGTCGACGTAGAGCCCGCCGTCGCTGGCGACGTACCCCGGGTCGCACGCCACGGTCTGTGCGGCGCTGGCGTCGGCCGCGAGCGCCAGCGTCGCCTCCTTGACCTGCGTGCTGATGGCGTGGCCGGCAGTGGCCGGCGCGTTGACCTTGGCCTGGCGCGAGAGCGTCGCGTGGTACCTGATGACGCTGGTCGAGCCGGTCGGGAAGGTGCCGGCGTTGCAGGTGAGCGTCTGGCCCGTGAACGAGCAGCCGTTGCCGTTGTCGACGAGCGAGGAGGGGATCGGCGTGAGGCCGGCCGGCAAGGTGTCGGTCACGACCACGCCGGTCGCCGGCAGCGTGCCGGTGTTGGTGACCTCGAGCCGGTAGGCGAGCGTCTCGCCCGGTGCCGCCTGGGCGGACGACCCGAAGGCGCTGAACGTGTAGCGCGTGCCCGCGAAGTCGATGGCGTTGATGATGCCGTCGCCCAGGACGCCGGATCCCAGCGAGAAGCCGAAGGCCTGCACCCGGGCGTTCGGGAACGCCACCTGCCAGTTCGCGAGCGGTCCCTGGTAGACCGTGTTGCCGGGGCCCGGGACCTGCGGCGACTGCGCCTGGATCGTCGGGTTGCTCAGCTCGGCGGCCCACCAGATGCCGTACTCGCCGACCAGGATCGCGTCTCGGTCGCCGTTGTTGTCGAGGTCGACCACCAGCTGGTAGCCCGGCCGCTGCCCCGAGGTCGGCGTGTAGTCGAGGCTGGGCGCCCCCACGTCGGCCAGGCGCGTGTTGGTGCGGACGTACTCGGCCGCCTTCCCGAGGGAGGAGCTCTCGTCGGTCCAGACACGCAGGCCGCCGCCGGGCGTGACCTCGACGTGCCCCCGACTCCTCGTGAGCGCCACCGCAGGGTTGAAGTCCGTGGACTTCGCGAAGTCGTCGGGGACCGCGATCGTCGCGCTCGTCCACCTCATCGTCGACTTCGTGATCGAGACGTCGGCCCGGTCGACGATCGCGTGCGCCGGTCCCATGGCGGAGAGGGGGACGGCGAGCACGGCGGCGGTGGCCGCGGCCACGACGCCTCCCCAGCGCGTGCGGGTGTGCGTGTGCGGCATGTGCTCGTTCCCTCTCCCCGGGTCACGTGCCTGCCCGATCACGCAGCGCGCCTGTTGCCTACCAGTCCGCCGCAGCGTAAGCGCGGCCTAGCAGGCCGACCTCCACATCCGGTCAACGAAACGGTGACGTCTGGTCCACAGGAGCAGACCAGGTGTCCAGACCTGTGTCAGCCGGCGTCCTTCTCGATCGCCTCGTCGAGACGCTTGCGCGCGCCGTCGAGCCACTCCTGGCACACCGTGGCGAGCCGCTCGCCGCGCTCCCAGAGTGCGAGCGACTCCTCCAGGGTGGTGCCGCCGGCCTCGAGGGCGCGGACGACCTCGACCAGCTCCTCACGGGCGGCCTCGTAGGACGGCGTCTCGACCTGGGGCTCAGTCTTCTTCGTGGCCATCGGTCTCTCCCTGGATCTGCTCGGCCTGGATCTGCTCGGTGCTGGTGGTCGTGGCGTGGACCCGTCCGTCGGCGACGCGGACGCTGACCTGCTGTTGCGGAGCGACGCCGGCGACGGAGGTGACGACGTGGCCGTCGGCGTCCTGGAGCACGGCGTAGCCGCGCTGGAG
>JAEZKN010000348.1 GCA_023415395.1 Actinomycetes bacterium | reverse complement strand
GCCAGAAGCTCGAGAGCGTGGGCGTGACGGATCGGGTCGTGGCCGTTCGGGGCGTGGGTTTCCGCCTCGAGGGCGGCACCCCAGATGCGTTAACGGCTGACGCTGGCATTCGTCGTCCTGACGATCGCCTTGATGCTCGGAGCCGGGATCGTCCGCTCCTACGTGCTGCGCGACCTGGTCCGCGAGCAGGAGGCGTCGCACCTCCAGCAGGAGGTCGGGCTGATCGCCGCGATCGGCGACGACCGCGCCGCCAACGGCCGGAGCGTCGACGCGAAGTTCCTCGAGTCGCTCGTCGGTCCGGCGAGCCGGCTCGAGCACGAGCCCGAGGACGGGCGCTCCGTCGCGGTCCGCGGCGCGGAGTACGCCGGCACGGGCGACCCCCGGTCCGACATCTCCGCCACGACGACGGTGGCCGACGGCACCGTCACGCTGAGCCAGTCCAACGACGTCATCGGTGACATCGTGGGGCGCGACCTGGGCTCGGTCGCCGCGCTGTTCCTGCTCATCGGCGTGGTGGCCGGGCTCGCGGGCTTCGTGATCGCGTCCGCGCTCTCCTCGCCGTTCCAGCGGCTGGCCGTCGCGGCCGGCAACCTGGGTCGGGGCCGCTTCGACCTGGAGCTGCCGCGCACGCGGATCCCCGAGGCCCGGGCCATCTCGACCGCGCTGCGGTCCAGCGCGCTGCAGCTCGAGGAGCGGGTACACCGCGAGCGCGACTTCGCCGAGCACGCCTCGCACGTGCTCAAGACCCCCCTCACCGGGCTGCGCCTCGAGCTCGAGGACCTCACGCTGCGCAACGACGTGCCCGAGGACGTCAAGGAGGCCGCGGCCCGCAGCCTGGCGGCGGTCGACGTGGTGAGCAACGTCGCCGGCGAGCTTGTCGAGCTCTCGCGCCGCGGCAGCCTCGTCGCCGGCTCCGAGCTGCCGCTGGTGGACCTGGCGACGCAGCTCGCGCAGCGGTGGGCGGACCGGATCGGCGTCCGGGGCCGCACGCTGACCGCGGCCGCCGAGGGCAACCTCGCGCTCACCTACACCCCCGGCCCGGTCGAGCACGTCACCGACCTGCTGCTGGCCGACGTCGTGCGCCGCAGCACCGGGCCGGTGCGCCTGGTCTTCCACGGCGAGGAGGCCGGCCAGCTCCGCATCCGCGTCGAGGCCGAGGAGCACGCGCCCGCGGAGGGCGAGGACACCGTGGACCGGATCGGCCAGGCCCGCGCCGTCGTGGAGTCCTTCGGCGGTCGTGTCCTCGGCGAGCACCCCGCCGAGGGCATCGAGGTGCTGCTCCCGCGCCGCTGACGCCGGTGCACCGGGCTGCGAGGATGGCGCCATGAGCCCTCGCCCGATCGAGACGTGGCTGACCGACATGGACGGCGTCCTGGTGCACGAGGACGTGCCGATCCCAGGCGCCCAGGAGTTCATCGAGCGCCTCAAGGCGTCCGGACGCCGCTTCCTGGTGCTCACCAACAACTCGATCTTCACCCCGCGCGACCTGCGCGCCCGCCTGCTCGGCAGCGGCATCGACGTGCCCGAGGACGCGATCTGGACCTCGGCGCTCGCCACGGCGCAGTTCCTGGCCGAGCAGCGGCCCAGCGGCACGGCGTACGTCGTGGGGGAGGCCGGCCTGACCACCGCCCTGCACGACATCGGCTACGTCATGACCGACCGCGACCCCGACTACGTCGTGCTCGGGGAGACCCGCACCTACTCCTTCGAGGCGATCACCCGCGCGATCCGGCTGGTGGCCGGGGGCTCCCGCTTCATCGCCACGAACCCCGACCCGAGTGGTCCGAGCCAGCAGGGCCTGCTCCCCGCGACCGGGTCGGTGGCCGCGCTGATCAGCACCGCCACCGGCCGCACGCCGTACTTCATCGGCAAGCCGAACCCGCTGATGATGCGCAGCGCCCTGAACCGGCTCGAGGCGCACTCGGAGACCACGGTGATGGTCGGGGACCGGATGAGCACCGACATCATCAGCGGGCTCGAGGCCGGGCTGCGCACGATCCTGGTCACCACGGGGTCGACGCGGCCCGGGCAGGTCGAGACCTTCCCCTACCGCCCCACCCGCGTCGTCGACTCCGTCGCCGACCTCATCGAGCTGGTCTGAGGGCGAACCACAGCGGTGTGACTGTGTGACCTTCGCCCAAGGGAGGGTCTCTTTCCCGCGTGCGGTGTGGTGCAGGCCACGAGATCCGTCGTCCGGGGTTCGCGAACGGCGGATTTCGGTGGTTACCGTCGACGTCGTTCGCACACGCGGACACCCGCCCCGGCACGCCGAGTCCTGCCCGCCGGTGCGGGAGGACGAACCCTCGGGCAGGAGTGGGGGACCCACCTTCGCCGCCCAGCGGCTCGGGGTGAAGCCACCAGCACGGTGGCCGGACACCTTCTGCGTCCGAACCCGACAGCTCACCTCACAGGCGCCGGAAGGAACCATGCTCACCACGCACCTCATGCGCGTCCTCGCCAGCGGCGCCCTGGCCGTCGGGCTGCTGGCCACCGCGCCCACCGTCGACGCCCACGCCACGTCCGCCGCCACGTCCGCCGCCAAGTCCGCCACGTCCGCGACCGCGGACCGGCACCACAAGAAGCTCACGCACCGCGAGCGCACCGCGCGGAAGGTCGCCTCCGCGCTCGCCATCGCCCGCAACCAGAAGGGCGACCCCTACCGCTACGGCGCGGCCGGGCCCGGCGCCTTCGACTGCTCCGGCCTCACCTACTACTCCTTCCGCCGCGCCGGCTTCGGCAACATCCCGCGGACGTCGTCGGCCCAGGCGCGCTTCGCGGACCGGATCAGCCGCGCCAAGATGAAGCGCGGCGACCTGATGTTCTTCTACGACGGCGGCGGCGTCTACCACGTCGGCGTGTTCGCGGGCGCGGCCAAGGGCAAGCGCTACGTGCTGCACGCGCCGTACTCCGGCACCCGGGTGCGCACCGACCGTGTGTGGACCGACAGGTGGTTCCCGGGAACGCTGCGCAACCGCTGAGGGCAACCCCCTGAGCGCCTCCGCGCTACTTCCACTCCACGGTCGCGAGGACCGAGTCGATGATCGCCTGCTGCTCCTCGGCCGGGAGCTCGTCGTCCAGGCTGAAGTTGATCGTGGCCTGGCTGCCGTTGTGGACGGTGCCGAACTGCTCGAACCGGACGTAGCGGTCCTCGCGCCCGACGACGTGGTACCACTCCACGCCCGCGATCTCGACCGGCTCGAGGATCTCGGTCTGCGACTCCGTGGTGGCGGCGAACTCGGCCAGCTCCTGCAGTGAGGGCTCGCCGACGGCGCTGAGGTCGCCCAGCGAGACGCCGCTGAAGCCGTCGGGGTCCTCCGCGCCGGTCAGGAAGGTGGCCATCTTGCGGACCTTCCGCCAGCCCTCCGGCACGCGCATCGAGATCCGGTCCTGGTCGATGAGGAAGCCCGAGGCGGGCTCGACCGCCGGGTCGTCCGACGGCGTCGGGTCCGCCGGCGTGCTGGTGGGGCCGGCCTGGGGCTCCTGGTCGCCGCCGTCGTCGTCCCCGTCGCCGCAGCCGGCGAGCAGGAGGGTGGCTGCGGCCAGGCCGGCGACGAGGCGGGCGAGGAGGGTCCGGCGCAAGGTGGTGCTCCTGGGGTCCGAGAGGCGACGGGGCGATCGAGATCGGTCTACCCATCCTGGTTTGTTTCTACCCCGACCCGGGCAGGGGACTCCCCGAACGTGAAGAGGACGGCGTGACGCGGACGCGCGGCCACGCTCTCGGGGCACAGGGGGAACACACGACATGGGTCTTCTCGACTTTCTCGGCAGCATCGGGGTCGACCGGGAGGCGATCGGCCAGATCAGCGGGATGCTGGAGGAGAACCGGACCCTGCTGGAGGTGGGACGTCCCTCGGGCCAGACCGAGGGTGCCTTCGGCGGGTCGTTCGCCGGTCGCGACCTCGACGCCCAGACGACCACCGCGCACCAGCACGTCGTCGAGGCGCTGGAGGAGATGATGGCGGGCCTGCAGGGGTTCGCCGGGAACGTCGAGAAGTTCGGCAACGACCTCTTCGGCCTCGACGAGGACGTGCAGGCCCAGCTCCTGCGGGGCACGCGTGAGGCCGAGGTCTACTCGACCGGCGACAGCTTCCACGACAACGGCATCGCGCCGCCCCCGCCCGACGAGTCCGCCGGCGACGAGCCCGGCGACGAGCAGGGAGGAGAGCGCTGATGCCCGGCCCGGAGGAGCTGCGCCTGATCCAGGCGCTCAACGGCATCCAGCCCGGTCGCGCGGGTGGTGGGGCCCAGGAGTGGAGCGACTGCGCCG
>JAEZKN010000313.1 GCA_023415395.1 Actinomycetes bacterium | reverse complement strand
CCTCCGATCAGGTCGAGCAGCTCCGGCGCGCCCTCGCGCAGCCGGGCCAGCGCGGCGGCGTTCTGGCTCTTCACGGTCCCGGGTGCGATGCGCAGGATCGACGCCGTCTCCGCCACGGACAGGTCGTCGAAGTGCCGCAGCACCACGACCGCCCGCTGGGCCGGCGTCAGGCGGGCCAGCGCCCGGCGTACGACCATCGCCGCGTCGGGATCCGATGAGACGACGGGGGTCGCCTCGGTCCCGTCGACGAGCACCTCGCGGCGGCCGCGCCGCCACCACGTGACGTTGTCGCGCACGATGATCGTCCGGGCGTAGGCCGTCGGGTTGCCCTCGCGCAGGCGGTCCCACCGCATCGCCACCTTCACCAGCGCCTCCTGGACCAGGTCCTCCGCACGGTGCAGGTCTCCAGTGAGCAGGAAGGCAGAGCGCAGCAGCCGGCGCTCGGTGCCGGCCGCCCACGCGGTGAACTCCTGCTCGTCCATCGACCTCCTGTCACTGGGGGTAACGCCGCGCCGGTGCCCCACGGTTGCGATGAGTTTCCCCCGGCTCGCCGGTCGGTAGGGACATGCCTGAGATCAGCACCTGCCTGTGGTTCGACGACAACCTCATGGAAGCCGTGGAGTTCTACACCAGCGTCTTCCCCGACTCCGAGATCACCGCGGTCTCCCACTACGACGACGGCCGCGTGCTCGCCGCCCGCTGGACCCTCGACGGCCGGCCCTTCCGCGGGATCAACGGCGGTCCGGTGCACGCGGGCTTCACCGAGACCGTGTCGATCAGCGTGGACTGCGCCGACCAGGGCGAGGTCGACTACTACTGGGACACGCTCGTGGCCGGCGGCCGGGCCGACCAGTGCGGGTGGCTCCAGGACAAGTTCGGCCTGTCCTGGCAGATCGTGCCGGGGCGCCTCTACGAGCTGATCTCCGACCCGGACCCCGCACGGTCCAAGGCCGCCGCCGACGTGATGATGACCCAGCAGAAGATCGTCGTCGCCGACCTCGAGGCCGCCGCCGACGCGGCCGTCCCCTCACCCCGCTGAGTCGAGACCTCTCGCACTCGAGCCGGGAGGTCCGGTCATCTCCCGGCCCAGGACTCCCGCCCGGGATCGGCCGGGACGAGCCGCAGTCCGATCCCGCGCACGCCCTCGATCTGCACCGGGCTCTCGATCGCCGTGAGCTTGCGGCGCAACCGCTTCACCGCGCTCTGCACGTGCGAGCGTCCGCCCTGGTGGTCGTTGTGCCACACGTGCCACTGCAGCCAGGCGAAGGTCCGCAGGTGGCCGTCCGCGCGCTGCAGGCTGACCAGGAGATCGTGCTCGAGCGGGGTCAGGTCGGCGCGGCGCTCACCGCAGGCCACGATCCGCGCGTCGGAGTCGACGACCAGGCCGGAGGTCGGCGGCGTCGGGTCCTCGTCGGGCACCGCCGCGAGGGACAAGCCGGGAGGCTGGTCCAGCGCGGAGTCGAGCAACGCGTCGACAGAGGGATCGCGCAGGAGCAGCAGCACCGCTTCGCGGACCGAGCCCACCAGGAGCACCGGCGCGGCCCCGCCGACCGCGTCGGCGATCCGCACGCGGTCGGCTGCCGTGGGCGCGACGGCGATGACGACGGCAGGCGATCGCGCGACGTCGTCCTCCGTGGTTCCTGCGGCCGGATCATCTCCCCGAGCGAGAGTCACTACCCGTCCTTTCGAAGGTAAAGACACGATGCTCGCGTCCGCCCGAGTCCGTCAAGGACCGGCGGTCGTTCGGCCCTGACGCGGGTCTGCCGCACGATTGCCCCCATTGACCGCGGATCGCCCGCGAGTTGCCCCCGATCCACCGTTGTGGCGCGGCCTCCCGGCTCCCTAGCGTCGGCGCTCCGGCCCGGGGACACCCCGTCCCCGGGGTCCGTTCTCGGGAGGACCACCACCATGCCTTCACCCCTGCGCGCACCACGCGCACCACGCGCACGCACCGACGCCGGCCGATCCCGGCGCGCGCTCATCGCACTCCTCAGCCTGCTGCTCGTGCTGAGCGGCCTGGCTGTCGCCACCGCCGCCTCGGCCGCGGCAGCGGCGGCCGACCCGCAGCTCGACAAGATCAAGCCGAAGCTCGCCACGCAGCTCGCCGACAAGGGCACGGCGACGTTCTGGATCCGCTTCGCCGATCGCCCGGACCTGTCCGGTGCGGCCGCCATCGAGGACCGCACCGCCCGCGGCCAGTACGTCTACGACCGCCTCACCAAGGCCGCCGACGAGGCGCAGGACGGCGTCCGCTCGCTCCTCGACGGCCGGGGCGTGGACTACCAGAGCTTCTGGGCCACCAACGCGATCCGCGTCGAGGCCGGGAGCCAGCAGCTGGCCCGCGACCTGACCGCGCGCCCGGAGGTGCAGGCGCTCTACCCCACGTTCGACTACCGGCTCGAGGAGCCGAGGAAGGCGAAGGCGACCCGCGTGCCGCACGCCCTGGAGTGGGGCGTCGCGAACATCAACGCCGACGACGTGTGGAGCCAGTTCGGCACCACCGGTGAGGGCCTGGTGATCGGCAACATCGACACCGGCGTCCAG
>JAEZKN010000309.1 GCA_023415395.1 Actinomycetes bacterium | reverse complement strand
ACCTCGGCGAGCAGCGCGGGGCCGTACTCCTGGAGCAGCCGGGCGCCCCGCACCGACAGCGACTCGTTCGCCGAGCGCGGCAGCTCGGCACCCTCGGGGGCGAAGCCGACCGCCTCGGCGAAGCGCCGCCACAGCAGGTCGGGCGCCCCGCCCGCCGGCGGGGTCGTGACGACGTGGACCCGCTCGGGCCCCACGAGGTCGGCCCAACGCTGCGCGACCGCCGCCGGGTCGAGCACGTCCCAGGTCCACTTGCCGTCGCCGTCGAGGGCGGCGACGAAGTCGGTGAGGCTGTGGCCGCGGCCGACCTTGAGCGACTCCTGCCAGGCGGCCGGCACGAGGAGCACGGGGCTGCGCGTCGTGATGACGACGTGCACGGCCCCGGTGCCGGGTCCGCCGCCGATCTGCTCGACCGCCGCCTCGGCCTGGCGGCGGGTCGCGGCCAGCCACCACTCGTTGCTGAGCACCACCTGGCCGTCGTGGGCGGCCGCCTGCCGGCAGAAGCCGCGCCAGACCGGTGCGGCGCGGCCGGCGTCGAGGTGGGCGCCGGAGCGGACCTGCATCGACGCGCGGTTCTGGTCGAAGGCCTTCCCGCCCGGGTAGAGCACCCCGCGCTCGAGCAGCAGCTCCCGGTTCGCCCACAGGACGGACTGGAGGAAGGTGGTGCCGGACTTGGGCGTGCCTACGTGCAGGTCGACCCGCTGGGCCATGCTGGCTCCTTCCACGCTCGCCGGCGCCTCTACAGTAGTGCGCGCGGGTGGCGGCCTCGAACCGCCACCCACGTCGTCCGCTCCGGAAGGGAAGGTCCCCGCATGCCCGACAAGCGGGTCGTGGTCGTCGCGGGTTCGGGCCGCAGCGGCACCAGCACGATCGCCGGTGTCCTCAAGTCGGTCGGTCTGCGGATCCCACCGCCGGAGGTCCCGGGCAACCGGACCAACCCGCGCGGCTTCTTCGAGCCCCAGTGGGCCGTCGACTTCCAGACCGGACTGCTGCGCAAGGCCGCCGTCGCGCTGACCGACGCGCGTCCGGCCGGCTTCGACGCGACCGCCGCCGTCGCCGGCCGCGAGCCGGTCCGGACCGAGGTGGGGGCCTGGATCGCCGAGCACCTCGCGGACGCCGACGAGCTGCTGGTCAAGGACCCGCGCAACAGCTGGTTCCTGCCGATGTGGCGACAGGCGGCCGCGGACAACGACGCCGGCATCTCCTTCCTCACGATGCTGCGCCACCCGGCCGAGGTGGTCGGGTCCAAGGACAAGTACTACGGCGGCGTGGCCTCGGGCGAGACCGTGCGCCACGTGCAGACCACCCGCGTCGGCAGCTGGCTCAACGTCGCGCTGTTCACCGAGGCGACGACCCGCGACGGGCGGCGCTCCTTCGTGCCCTACAACGACCTGCTCGACGACTGGCGTGCCGTGGTCGCCCGCGTGGCGCCCGAGCTCGACCTGGTCGCCGGTCGTGAGGTCTCCGCGGAGGCCGCGGCCGAGGTCGACGGGTTCGTCGACCCCGACCTGCGCCGGGTCCGCACCGGCTGGGACGAGATCGAGTGCCCCGACCGGGTCCGCGACCTGGCCGAGGCCACGTGGGAGCAGCTGATCGTCCTGGCCGGCAGCGGCGGCTTCGACGACACTGCCCAGGCGCGGCTCGACGAGCTGCGCGCGGCGTACGTCGAGATGTACGCCGACGCCGAGGCCATCGCCCAGTCGTCGGCCGACGCCGCGCGGCGGGTCGGGGCCAAGCAGGCCCGGCGCAAGCTGCGGCAGGAGGCCGGAGGCGCCCCCGCCGGCGACGGTCCTACGGGAGGTCGTCGCCGTCCAGGAGCGGCACGCAGACAGCGCCGGAGTCGGTGACCAGGCGGTAGGTCGCCCGGACCGCCCAGTGGTCCGAGACCCCCGAGCGCAGCACCATCGCGTCCACGGGGACCAGGTCGGCCTGCTCGCCCCCGTCGTGGAGCAGGTAGTCGATCCGCGAGCGCGGGTTGCGCGCGGAGTGGGTGTAGCCGGGGCCCTGGCCGACCGCGGGCCAGGTGTCGGTGAGGTGGCGGCCGGCCAGGTTCATCACCGGTGAGCCCGGCCGGGAGTTGAGGTCGCCACCGAGGACCATCGGGCGCGGGTCGGTGGCCAGCACCTGCGTGATCGCCTGCATCTGCTGCAGCCGCGCGGTGCGCGAGGTGTGCTCGAGGTGGGTGTTGTAGACGCTGACCTCGGTGCCGTCCACGTCGAGCGTGGCGCTGAGCAGGCCGCGCTGCTGCGTGCCCGGCGGCGCCGGCAGCGGCACGTTGCGCGAGGCGGTGATCGGGAAGCGCGACAGGATCGCGGTGCCGTACTGGTTGGTCGGCGAGCGTCGCACGTTCGCGCCGAAGGTCCAGCTCGTCCCGAGCGCGTCGGCCAGCTGGGCCGGCATGTCGACGCGACCCGTCCACGCCCGGCCGCGGTCCACCTCCTGCAGGAGCACCACGTCCGCGCGCCAGCGCCGGATCTCCTCGGTGATCGTCGCCAGGCGGACGCTCCCGTCGCCGGCGCGGGCGGAGTGGATGTTGAACGTCATGACGTGGAGCCGCGCGTCCTCGGTGCTGTCCACGCACACCGTCGAGGTCGCCTTCGGGGGCGCGCTCGACGCCCGCGGCGCGTCCGGCGTCCCTCGGTCGGCCGGCGTCGCCGAGGGGGCGGTCGTGGGTGAGGGCCCGGTCCGAGCGGTCGGTGCGACCTCGGGGGAGTCGTCGTTGCGGGACACCTCGACGACGACGGCGATGACCACGGCGAGCAGGAGCACGATCGCCACGGTGATCCACACCGGCCCGGTCTCCTGGTCCTCCACCGCGCCAGTGTAGGTACGCCGCCGAAAGCAGGTGACCGCCGCCGCGGGCCCGTGGGAGGGTGGAGGGGACCGTCCAGCAGCCCCGCAGGAGGAACCATGACCGACGCGCACGCCAACGACGACCTGAAGGCCAAGATGCGGGAGGCGCTGGACCGGAAGAACGGCGTGGAGAAGGGCGTCCACCAGGACGGGCCGGTGCGGGAGAAGGCCCACGGCTCCGAGGTCCTCGGTGGCGCCCCGAAGATGCACCGCCGCAAGGCCGGCGGCGGGGGGAGCTGACCCTCCCCGGGCGGCTGGTCACCGGGTGCTGGTGACATAAGCCACGGTGCGGTCACGCGCCGGCCCCGGCAGAGTGTCCCCATGCAGTTCGGACGCAGCTACGAGGAGTTCGAGGTCGGCGCGACCTACAAGCACTGGCCCGGCAAGACGGTGACCGAGTACGACGACCACCTGTTCAGCCTGCTCACGATGAACCACCACCCGCTGCACATCGACGAGAACTACGCCGTCGAGACGACGCAGTTCGGCAAGAACGTCGTGGTGGGCAACTACGTCTACTCGATCCTGCTCGGCATGAGCGTGCCGGACGTCTCCGGCAAGGCGATCGCCAACCTCGAGGTCGAGTCGCTGCGCCACGTGGCCCCGACCTTCCACGGCGACACGATCTACGGCGAGACCACGGTGCTCGACAAGTTCGAGTCGAAGTCCAAGGACGACCGCGGCGTCGTCCACGTCGAGACCATCGGCTACAACCAGGACGGCAAGGTCGTCTGCATCTTCCGCCGCAAGGTGATGGTCCCGAAGAACAGCTACCTCGAGGCGCGCGGCGGCGAGCAGCCCGGCCGACCGGTCCCGCAGCCCGACAAGAACTGGAGCGGCCCCGCCCCGAGCTAGCGGGGGCCCACCGGCGCGTCTCGAGACCGACCCCCGGGTCTAACGTGGGTGGGTGACCACCTCTCGGACGGACACCCCACCGGAGGACACCGGGTTCTTCGGCCACCCGCGTCCCCTCGCCAACCTCTTCGGCGTGGAGATGTGGGAGCGGTTCAGCTTCTACGGGATGCAGGGCATCCTGCTGATCTACCTGTACTACTCCGCCTCCGAGGGCGGCCTGGGGATCAAGGAGTCGACGGCCGCCGGCATCGTCGGCGCGTACGGCGGCGGCGTCTACCTCGCCACGATCGTCGGTGCGTGGCTGGCCGACCGGGTCCTCGGGCCGGAGCGCACGCTCTTCTACGCCGCGGTGGTCGTGATGTGCGGCCACATCGCGCTGTCGGCCGTGCCCGGCGTCCTGGGCGTCGGCATCGGCCTGGTGCTCATCGCGCTGGGCAGCGGCGGCGTCAAGGCCAACGCGAGCTCGCTGGTCGGCTCGCTCTACGCAGCCGGCGACGAGCGCCGCGACGGCGGCTTCTCGCTGTTCTACATGGGCATCAACCTCGGTGCCTTCGTCGGTCCGCTGCTCACCGGCTTCTGCCAGGAGACGTGGGGCTTCCACGTCGGCTTCGCGCTGGCCGCGGTCGGCATGGCGGCCGGGCTGGTGCAGTACTCGCTCGGCCGGGGCCGCCTGCCGGCCTCGACCAAGGTGGCGCCGAACCCGCTGACGCCCACCGAGCGGGTCCGGTACGCCGGCGTCGGCGTCGGGGTGGTCGTCGTGATCGCGCTCGTGGTGCTGGTCGGGCTGGTCACCGCGGACAACCTCTCCGACGTCGTGGTCGGCGTGACCGTGGTGGCGTCGATCGCCTACTTCGTGGTGATGCTGGCCAGCCGCCAGGTGAGCCCGGTCGAGCGGAGCCGAGTGTGGTCGTTCGTGCCGCTCTTCGTCGCCAACGCGGTGTTCTGGTCGCTCTACCAGCAGCAGTTCACGGTCGTCACGATCTACTCCGACAAGCGCCTGGACCGCGACCTCCTCGGCTGGGAGATGCCGGTCTCCTGGGTGCAGTCGATCAACCCGGTCTTCATCATCCTGCTCGCACCGGTCTTCGCCGCCGTGTGGACCCGCCTCGGTGCGCGCCAGCCGTCGACGCCGGTGAAGTTCGGCATCGGCACGGTGCTCATGGGCGTGGCCTTCCTGCTGTTCCTGCCCGTGCCGGGTGGTGAGCACGAGGCGTCGCTCCTCGCGCTGACCGGGATCCTGCTGGTCTTCACGCTCGCGGAGCTCTTCATCTCGCCCGTCGGCCTGTCGCTGTCGACCAAGCTCGCGCCGCAGCGCTTCACCACGCAGATGGTGGCGCTCTACTTCCTCTCGATCGCGCTGGGCACGGCGATGTCCGGCAAGCTGGCGGCCTACTACGACTGGCGCGACGAGACGGCGTACTTCCTCTGGTTGGGGGTCACCGCTGTCGCGGTCGGCGTGGTCCTGCTGCTGTGCACCAGGCCGATCAGGAAGCTGATGGCCGGGGTCCACTGACCGCGGCCGCGAGGCGCGGCGCGAACGCCGGCGCGAGCGGCAGGATGCCGAGCACGAGCACCATCGGGACGGCGAAGCCGATCCGCAGCGAGTCCGAGCCGACCAGCCCGGTCAGCACCGAGCCGAGCAGCGCCCCGAGGTAGTTGAACTGGTTGAAGCGGGCGATGACGGCGTCGACCCGGGCCTGTCGCTGGGCGGGCTCGAGGCCCTGGCCGCCCGCGATCCGGGCGGCCGCCGAGAAGCTGAGCGGCGCGACCACCGCGACGCCGGCTCCGAGGACGGCGAAGCCGAGGACCGCGACCTGCCAGGTGGGGGAGAAGACCACGACCGCCAGGGCGAGCGCGCCGATGACCGCGCCGATGCGCAGCACGACCACCGGCCCGAAGCGCGCGACGATGCCGTCACCGGCCAGACGGACCAGCCCGGAGGCCAGCAGGTAGCAGAGCGCCGAGAGGGCGACGTACCGGTCCGAGGTGCCGAAGGTGTGGTCGAGGAAGAGCGGTCCCCAGGTCTGCACGGCAGTGTCGACCATGTAGAAGAGCACCATCGCGACGCCGACGAGCAGGAGGGGGCGCCACGGCACCGCGAGCGCCTCCGGCAGCTCGGTCGGGCCGTGGTCGCGCGGCAGGAACGAGCCGAAGGCGACCAGCAGCGGGATCAGCGCCACGGCCGCGCTCGCCTCGAGCGGGAGGTGGGAGGTGGCCAGCGTGATCGCCGCGCCGAGGACGCCGCCGAGGGTCCAGGCACCGTGGAAGGACGGCAGGATCGGGCGCTCGTAGCGGTGCTCGAGGGCGACCGCCTGCATGTTCGTGGACGCGTCCACCACGCCGAGGCCGAGGCCGTAGACGGCGATGCCGCCGATGAAGAACGGCGTCGCCTGGGCCGTGCAGAGGACGGCGACGCCCACCGCGACCACGAGCAGGCCGGCGCGCAGCAGCAGGGCGCTGTCGCGGCGCCGGGCCAGGGCCTCCGCGACGACCGAGCCGGCCCCGGCGAGCAGGATCATCATGAGGAGGATCAGCGACAGGTCGACGTCGGTGATGTCCCAGCGGTCCTGGAGCTCGGGGAGCCGCGTGGTGAGGCTGAGCAGGATCAGCCCCTGGGTGAGGAAGCCCGCGGCGACCGCCCTCCGCGACCGGGTGATGTCCATGCGTCGCATCGTGGCAGATGGGGTGGCAGATGGGGTGGCAGACGGGGTGGCAGACGGGTTGGCCCAAAAGCGGTGTCCGGCCGGCGCGTCTGCGCGACGATGCGACGAGCACGACGACCCGGGGAGTGGAGATGGCACGGACGGGCCAGCAGCTGCGGCAGCGCACGGCGAGGGCGATGAGCCAGTCGAGGACCACCCCGGGGGGCTCGCGGACGACGGTCGCGCCCCGGTCGACCCTCGGCGACCGGCTGCGCTACCGCTTCGACAACAGCATGTCCCGCGGGACCCCGGCGCTGATCGCCTGGCTGAGCGTCGCCACGCTCGCCCTGATCGTCGTCTTCACGCTGCTGGTCACGGGCCTCGGCCTGCGCCAGGATGGCGACCTCGGCTTCTTCCGGGAGATGATCCAGAGCCTCTTCCACGCGCTCGACCCCGGCACGGTCGCGGGCGACGGCGAGAGCCCCTGGCGGTTCCTGCTCACGATGCTCGCGCTCACCATCGGCGGACTGTTCATCGTCAGCGCGCTGATCGGCGTCATCGCGGCCGGCATCGACACCAAGCTCGCCGACCTGCGGCGCGGGCGCTCGATCGTGCTGGAGCAGGACCACACCGTGATCCTGGGCTGGTCGGAGTCGATCTTCACGATCGTCCGCGAGCTCACCTTGGCCAACGAGAGCCGCAGGAAGCCGGTCATCGTCATCCTGGCCGACCGCGACAAGGTCGAGATGGAGGAGGACCTGCGGGCCAAGGTCGACGACTTCCGCGGCACCCGGGTGATCTGCCGCCACGGGTCGCCGATGGACATCGACGACCTGCGGCTGACCAGCCACCCGTCCGCCCGATCGGTGATCCTCCTGGCGCCCGAGGACTCCGAGGACCCCGACAGCGAGGTCATCAAGACCCTCCTCGCACTCACCCACGCCGGACCCGACGGTCCGCGCATCGTGGCCGAGATCCGCAACCCCACGAACCTGGAGGCCGCGCGCCTGGTCGGCGCCGAGCGCACCGTGCTCCTCGACATCCGCGAGACCGTCGCCAAGCTGCTGGTGCAGACCTCGCGCCAGTCCGGTGCCGCCGCCGTCTACACCGAGCTCTTCGACTACGGCGGCGACGAGATCTACTTCCTCGAGGACCACGCGCTCGACGGCATGACCTACGCCGAGGCGCAGCTCGCCTTCGAGAGCGCGGCCGTGATCGGCGTGATCGGCGGGGGCGTGCCGACGCTCAACCCGCCGCCGGAGACCGAGATCGCCGGCCACGCCCTGATCGTCGTCGCCGAGGACGACTCGGTCCTGAAGGGCTCGCCCGACGCCACGGTGAGGCCCGACCTCGACCGGCTCGGGACCGGCACCGGCTTCCCCGAGCACGCGACCCACGGCCTGCTCATCGGCTGGAACGAGCGGGCGCCGATCGTGCTCCGCGAGCTCGACCACTACGCGCCGCCCGGCTCGACCCTGACCGTGCTGACCTCGTTCGCGGTGCCGGCGGTGCCGCCCCTCGACAACATCGCGGTGACCGTGGCACCCGGCCCGACCACCGACCGCGGCACGCTCGAGGAGCACCTGCGGCCCGACCTCGACCAGGTGCTGGTGCTCTGCTACTCCGACGACCTCGAGCCGCAGGCCGCCGACGCGCGCACGCTGGTGACCCTGCTGCACGTCCGCGACATCCTCGCCGGCTCGAGCTCGGCCACGCCCGTCGTGAGCGAGATGCTCGACGACCGCAACCGGGTGCTCGCGCAGGTCGCGCACGTCGACGACGTCGTGGTCAGCGGCGAGATCGTCAGCCTGCTCGTCACCCAGCTCTCCGAGGACCACCGCCTCGAGGCGGTCTTCGAGCAGCTCCTGGGCGAGGAGGGCAGCGAGATCTACCTGCGTCCGGCCGAGTGGTACGTCGAGCCCGGGGCCGAGGTGAGCTTCGCGACGATCATCGCGGGCGCGACCCGCCGCGGTGAGACCGCGATCGGCTACAAGTCGGTGTCGCTGGCCGAGGGCGAGGCGTCGTTCGGCGTACGTGTGAACCCGGCGAAGTCCGAGACCTTCCAGGTGCTCCCCGGTGACCGCGTCGTGGTGCTGGCCGACGACTAGGTGACTGGGCCCCGACGGGGGCCCGACTAGGTTGGGCTCGTGAGCGAGCTCTGGCTGGTCCGGCACGGCCCCACCGAGTGGAGCGAGGCCGGCCGGCACACGTCGACGACCGACCTCCCGCTCCTGCCCGCCGGGGAGGACGCCGCACGCGCGCTGGCGCCGCGCCTCGCGGAGGTGGGGTTCGCGCGGGTCGTGTCCTCGCCGCGGCTGCGCGCCCGGCGCACGGCCGCGCTCGCGGGGTTCGCCTCCGTCGAGCTCGACGAGGACCTCGTCGAGTGGGACTACGGCGACTACGAGGGCCGCACCACCCCCTCGATCCGGGAGACCGTCCCGGGCTGGTCGGTCTGGACGCACCCGACGCCCGGCGGGGAGAGCGCGGCGTCGGTCGCCGCCCGCATGGACCGCGTCGTGGCCCGGGCCCGTGCCGTCGACGGCCCGACGCTGGTCTTCGGCCACGCCCACGGGCTGCGCGCCCTCGCGGCCCGCTGGCTCGACCTCGACGTCGCCGAGGGCCGGCACCTGCGCCTCGACACCGCCACGGTCTCGCGCTTGGGCTGGGAGCGGGAGTCCCCGGTCATCCTGCGGTGGAACGCCTGAGGGTCGCGCGGGGTCGCGGACGTCGCGTCACAGGCTGACGACGACGCCGGCGACCGCGGCGTTCGCGAGGTTCGCCAGCGAGCCGGCGAGCAGGGTGCGCAGGCCGAGGTCGGCGACGACGCTGCGGCGCTCCGGGACCAGCGAGCCGAGGGTGCCGATCTGGATCGCGATCGAGGTGAAGTTCGCGAACCCGGCCAGCGCGAAGGTCACGATCACCACGGTGATCGGGGAGAGGGTGTCGACCTGCGGGCCGAAGCTCGCGAAGGCGACGAACTCGTTCAGCACGGTCTTCTCGCCGATCCAGGTCCCGGCGTCGACCGCCTCGGACCAGGGCACGCCGAGCAGCCACGCGAGCGGTGCGAGCGCCCAGCCGAGCAGCTTCTCGAAGGACAGGCCGTCGACCCCGAACCACGAGCCGACCGTGCCCAGGATGCCGTTCGCCAGGGCGATGAGGGCGACGAAGGCGATCAGCAGCGCGCCGACCGTCACCGCGATCCGCCCGCCCGCCAAGGCACCGCGCGCGACCGCGTCGATCGGGTTGGACGACTCCTCGTCGCGCACCGCGCGGACGTCGATCTCGCCCTCGGCGTTCTCCACGTCGACCTCGTCGTCGTCCGGCGTGCCGTCGGGCCACATCACCTTCGCCATCAGCAGGGCGGCGGGGGCGTTCATCACGGTGGCCGCGAGCAGGTACTCCAGCGGTGCGCCCAGGAGGGAGTAGCCCACCAGCGTCGAGCCCGCGGCCGCCGCGAAGCCGGCGGCCATGACCGTGAAGAGCTGTCCGCGGCGCAGCGACCTGAGGTAGGGCGCGACCATGAGCGGCGCCTCGCTCTGGCCGAGGAAGATCACGGTGGCGCCGTACATCGACTCGACCTTGCTGATCCGCAGCAGCCACGCGAGCGATCCGCCCAGCGCCCAGGTCGCCCACTGGATCACCCGCAGGTAGAAGAGCAGCCCGACCAGGGCCCCGAGGAAGACGATGACCGGGAGGACCTGGAGGGCGAAGATCGCGTCGTTCTCACCGCCCACCTCGAGCAGCGGGCCGAAGACGAAGGAGGTCCCCTCCTCGGTGTAGCCGATCAGGGTGGCGACGCGGTCCGAGACCCACGCGAGCGCGCGCGTGCCGGGCCCCCAGCGCAGCACGACGAAGGCGAAGCCGACCTGGAGCGCGAGCGCCACCCCCACGGTGCGCCAGGAGATCCCGCGACGGTTCCTCGACACGAGGACCGCCACGAACAGGAGAAAGGCCAGGCCGAGGACGCCGCGGAGGTCCGCCATGCCGGTCCGTGCCCCGCGGGCGGGGGATCCACACGCTCAGGCGGGGCGCGCGGCCGCGGCGCCGGCCAGGACGGGGACGACGACCGCCGCGGCGAGCAGGTGCAGGGCCACCAGCGTCACCCGGGTCGCGGCCCCGGCGTCGGCGAGCAGCGGCGGCACGAGCGAGACCGCGGTGAGCGCCGCGGCGGCCCCGACGAACCGTCGAGCAGGACGCGCGCTCCAGCGCCGGCACGCGAGGGCGAGGGCGACGCCGGCCAGGGAGCAGACGGCCGTCACGAAGGCGACTCCGGACAGCGGGATCGCCTCGCCGGCGACCTCGAGGTCCACGCCGGCGGCGCGAGCGAGGGCAGCGCCGAGGGTGGTGGCGATCGTCGCAGCGACGACCGCGCCCACCGCCCCAGCGAGGGCCCTCATGACAGCCGCTCCGGCAGGCCCAGCCGCGGGAACTGGTCGGCGTGGAAGATCGTCACCTCGGTGACCTCGCCACCGCTGATGCGCAGGACGTCGATGGTCAGCGGCCGGCCGTCGAGGTAGAACGCGACGGCGGGCTGCCGGTTGACCGCGGTCGGCACGGCACGCAGGCCCGTCAGCTCCGCGAAGCCGTCCGCGACCCAGTCGGCCAGCACCGCGTCGCGGCCGACGCGCACCCCCGGGGTGGGTGGCATCGCGCTGCGGACGTCCGCGTGCAGCAGGGCGGCGATCGCGTCGAGGTCGGTCGCGACGGTGGCGTCGGTGAAGCGCCGCACCAGCTCCCGGGTCCCGGCGTCGGCGGCCCCGCCGGTCCAGTCCTGCCGCTGCGCCGGGAGGTGCTCGCGCAGCCCGGCGCGGGCGCGCTGGAGCGCGCTGTTGACCGAGTTCACCGAGTCGCCGAGCGTCTCGGCGACGTCCTTGGCCGGCCAGCCCAGCACGTCGCGCAGGATCAGCACCGCCCGTGGCCGCGGGGCCAGGTGCTGGACGGCGACCAGGTAGGCCAGCTCGATCGTCTCCTGGGCGAGGGCGCGGGCCTCCGGTGCCTGTGCCTCGTCGGCGGCCACCTCGTCGAGCAGCCGGTCCGGGTAGGGCTGGAGCCAGGTCACCTCGCCGCCGCCGGCGGGCTCGGGCCGGCGCCGGGCCAGCAGGTCGAGGCACGCGTTGGTGGCGATCCGGTAGAGCCACGCGCGGAAGGTCGCGCGGCCCGCGAAGGTCTCACGGCGCCGCCAGGCCCGCAGGAACGTCTCCTGCACGGCGTCCTCGGCGTCGTCGAAGGACCCGAGCATCCGGTAGCAGTGCACGTGCAGCTCCCGCCGGTGCCGCTCCACCATCGCCGAGAACGTCGGCTCGTCGACCTCACCCGGACTGCTCACGCTCATCTCGTCATCCTCCGCTTCTCGCGCGCGTCTCGTCCCTCGTAGGACGGCCCGGGACGCCCGAACTCATCACTTGACGCGGCGGCGCCGGATCCGCACCGTGGTGCGCATGTCGCTGGCGACCAGCTGCGTGCGCTGCTCGGCCCCGGTCGTGCCGTGCCCCGACCACGGCGGACGGGCTGCGCTCTGGCGCCCGGACGAGGCGTCGTACGAGGCCTTCGCGGAGCACCTCGCGACCGCGCAGCTCTTCCCGACCTACCTGCCCTGGCCGCTGAGCCCGGGCTGGACCGTGACCGACTTCGCGACGGTCGCCGACGGGGTCCGCGACGCGCGCGCGACGCTCACGTGCACCAGTGGGACCAGCGAGCTCGACGGGCCGGTGGACGTGATCGTCGTCGCCGAGGAGGCCGGGATCGGGCTGGGCGCCCGCTGCGCGGGGACGCAGTACGACGACCCGGGGGCCGACATCGGGGAGCGACCGCCCACGGCGCGGGTGCGGATCGGCCGGCAGTCGGTGAACCTGTGGGACATCTCGACGAGCTCCGCGGACAGCGAGCTCGACCGGTCGGTGCTCGCGGGCGAGGCCGGCGGCCGCTGGCTGTGGATCGTGCTGCGGCCGGCGTCCGCGCTGCTGCTCCTGCGTGACGACTGGATCCTGCGCGACGTGTCCCACGACGGTCCCGGGCTGCTCGAGCTGCCCTTCGGCGGGCACCGCCCCGGCTGGTAGCGGCGACTAGGCTGCCCGGGTGCGCATCGACCTCCACACGCACTCGCGGGCCAGCGACGGCACGGACACCCCCGCCGGACTCGTGCGTGCCGCCGCCGAGGCGGGCCTCGACGTCCTGGCGATCACCGACCACGACACCGCCGACGGCTGGGCCGAGGCTCAGGCCGCCGCCGACGAGGTCGGGCTCACCCTCGTGCCCGGCATGGAGATCAGCACCCGCCTGCGGGGGAGGGGCGTCCACCTGCTGGCCTACTTCCCGGACCCCGGCTACCCGCCGCTCGCGGCCGAGCTCGACCGGGTGCTGCGGGGCCGGTCCTCGCGGGTGCCGACGATGGTCGCGCGGCTCAACGGCCTGGGCATCGACATCACCGAGGAGGACGTGCGCGCCGCGTCGGCCGGTGCCGCCGCCTCCGGCCGCCCGCACGTCGCCGACGCGCTGGTGACGCTCGGTGTGGTGCCCGACCGGACGGCGGCCTTCGACCGCTACCTCGGCTGGGGCCGGCCCGCCCACGTGGACCGGTACGCCGTGCCGCTCGAGGACGCGATCGCGCTGGTCCGCGAGGCCGGGGGGCTGTCGGTGGTCGCGCACCCGTGGGGGCGCGGCGGGCTCGGGCGCCCGGACGCGTCGACCTTCGCCGAGCTCAAGGAGCTCGGCCTCACCGGCATCGAGGTCGACCACCAGGACCACGACGCGGCCGCGCGCGAGCGGCTACGCGCGATCGCCCGCGACCTCGACCTCGTGGCGACCGGGTCGAGCGACTACCACGGCGCGGGCAAGCAGGACCACGACCTGGGCGTGAACACGACCGACCCGGGGGAGTACGAGCGGCTCATCTCCGCCCGAGTGACTGGAACCGCTTGAGCAGACCGGTCGGCACGACGCGTGCGGCGGTCGAGATGACCTTGTACTGCGCGCCGGGGATCGACCAGGCCTTGCCCCGGGCGTGGTCCTTCAGCGCCGTCGCGACGAGCTCGTCGGCGTCGAGCCACAAGAAGTCCGGCGCCGAGCCGCGGCCGCCCTCCATCCGCTCGTGGAACTCGGTCTTGGTGAAGCCCGGGCACAGGCAGGTGACGGTGACGCCCTGCTCGGCGTACTCGTGGTGCGCCCACTCCGAGAAGGAGTTCACGTAGGCCTTCGCGGCCGAGTAGGACCCCCGTGGCAGGAAGGCCGCCACGCTCGACACGTTGATGACGCCGCCGCGCCCGCGCTCGGCCATCGCGCCGAGGGCCGCGTGGCTCAGGCGCATCACCGCGGTCACCAGCACGTCGAGCATCGCCTGCTCCTCCTCGACGTCGTTGTCGAGGAACCGCTTCTTGAGCCCGAAGCCGGCGTTGTTGACCAGCAGGTCCACGGGGCGCGTGCGGTCGGCCAGCCGGGCCTCGACCCGGGTCAGCTGCTCGCGGTCGACCAGGTCCGCCGGCAGCACCTCGACCTCGACGGCGTACGCCGAGCGGAGCCGCGCGGCCTCGGACTCCAGCCGCTCCCGGTCGCGGGCCACGAGCACGAGGTCGTAGCCCTGGGCGGCCAGCTGGTGGGCGAACGAGCGGCCGATGCCCGCGGTCGGGCCGGTCACGAGGGCGGTGCGTCCAGACATGTGCGCAAGTGAAGCAGGCACCTGCGCGGTCTGCACCCGCCGGTCGTGCATGATGGGCCTCGATGAGCACCACCACGCTGGCGATCGCGAACCAGAAGGGCGGGGTCGCCAAGACCACCACCGTCGCCTCGATCGGCGCCGCGCTCGCCGAGCTCGGGCACTCCGTGCTGCTCGTCGACCTCGATCCGCAGGCCTGCCTGACCTTCTCCCTCGGGATCGACCCCGAGGACCTCGAGCTGTCGATCCACCACGTGCTGACCAAGGGCCTGGACCCCGCCGAGGTGATCATCGAGACCGAGGACGGCGTCGACATCGTGCCCGCGACGATCGAGCTGGCCCGGGCGGAGGCCGAGCTGCTCACCCGCACCGGCCGCGAGCACGTGCTCCGCGCGATGATCGAGGCGCTGGCCGAGGGTGAGCTCGAGTACGACTGGGTCCTCCTCGACTGCCCTCCGTCCCTGGGCGTCCTGACCGTCGCCGCGCTCACGGCCGCCGACGGCGTCCTCGTCCCGCTGCAGTGCGAGACGCTGTCGCACCGCGGGGTCGGCCAGCTGCTCGACACCGTGCACGACGTGCGCCGCTTCACCAACAAGGGCCTCGAGGTCTGGGGGGTGCTGCCGACGCTCTACGACGGCCGCACCAACCACGCCCGGACCGTGCTGGAGACCATCGCGGACACCTACGACCTCGACGTCGTCGAGCCGCCGATCCCCAAGACGATCAAGTTCGCCGAGGCGCCGGCGGCCGGCCGGTCCATCCTGGCGACCAGCCGCAGCAGCAAGGGCGCGCAGGCCTATCGCGAGGTCGCCGAGAACCTCGTCAAGCGGTCGCGGAAGAGGTCGAAGCGGTGAGTCGCCACCGAGCGCAGGTACGGCCCCGCTACGGCCGCCTCGCCGCGCTCGGGTCCGCGCTCGCGGTCACGCTGATCGCGGTGATGGGTGGCACCGGCGTGC
>JAEZKN010000431.1 GCA_023415395.1 Actinomycetes bacterium | reverse complement strand
GTCGCCGCCAGGTCGGGGTGGCGCCGCCTCGCTCCCGACCGGATCACCCGCTCCGAGGGAGGACGCGGCGTCCGCGACCTGTTTCGCTGGATCGCATGTGCCGATGGATGGCGTACTCCGGCGACCCCCTGCTCGCCTCCGACCTGCTGTTCGAGCCCGTGCACTCGCTCATCGACCAGAGCCTGCACTCCAAGCTCGGCGCGACCACCACCAACGGCGACGGCTTCGGGATCGGGTGGTACGGCCGGGGTCCGCGCCCGGCCCTCTTCAAGAGCATCGAGCCGGCCTGGAACGACGTGAACCTGCGTGAGGTGGCCGCGCAGATCGAGACCGGGTTGCTCTTCGCGCACGTGCGGGCGTCGACCGGGACGCCGGTCCAGCGCAGCAACTGCCACCCCTTCCGGCACGACAACTGGCTCTTCATGCACAACGGGAGCCTGGCCGGGTTCCACGCCTACAAGCGGGACCTGCTGCTCGCCGTCGACCCGTCGCTCTTCCTCGACATCGAGGGCTCGACCGACTCCGAGGCGCTGTTCTTCCTCGCCCTGACCTTCGGCCTGACCGACGACCCCGTGGGTGCCATGGCCCGCGCGGTCGGGTTCGTCGAGCAGACGGCCGCGCGCCACGGCGTACCCGACCCCGTGCAGATGACGGTCGCCACGGCCGACGGGACGACCACCTGGACCTTCCGCTACTCCAGCGTGCGGCAGTCGCGCTCGTTGTTCTACTCCACCGACGTCCAGACGCTGGTCGCCCTCCACCCGGAGGTCGAGGTGCTGCGCCGGCTCGGCGCGGAGGCCCGCTTCATCGTCTCCGAGCCGCTGCGTGACCTGCCCGGCGCCTGGAACGAGGTCCCGGAGTCGTCGTGCGTCGTGGTCCGGGCGGGGCAGGACGACTTCCAGCCGTTCGCCCCGACAGGGAATCCCTGATGCCACGGCTGTGTTGCGCCCCGTAGGATGGAGTCACAACTCAAGAGGGGCTGATCGGTTTCGACTTGGGACGTTAGTTCCAGGGGAAGCGGGTCGAGAAGCCAGCGTCATCTCGTAAACGTTCGCTGGAAACCAATAACTGCCAACGCTAAGCGCAGTTCCTTCGCTCTCGCCGCCTGAGCGGTGATCGAAGCGTCAGACCGGGTATCCGTCTCCGGCCCGGACCCTGGCGTCATCTAGGAGACTTGCTGCTCATCCCGTGTCGCGGAGGGTGAGCGGGACTATTCCGTGACTGAGCCTGTCGGGGACGTGTCCGTGCGAGCCCCGAGGCCGAGAAAAGCGACATCACGGACTGCACCCGGAGAAGACCTGGATCGACGCTCGAGGACCGGGGTTCGATTCCCCGCAGCTCCACGCACGAAGACCGCCCCCGGCGACAGCTCCGCGCTGACGCCGGGGGCGTCGTCGTGCGTGGAGCGAGCCGAGTCGGCGGTTCTGCTCCGGGGGAGCGAAGCGGAGGAGGGGCTGTAGCGCCGACTCGGCGATCGCCCTGCGGCGGCAAGTACGGCGCGGTGTCCCGTCGCTTCCGTCGTGCCCGCGACGTGCTACAGCCTCGGGCCGTCGAGCACGCGCCACAGTGCAAACACAGCCTCTGAGTCCTCGCACCGCCGCGCAGGAGGCCGACCAACTTCTGCCGGGTGCTCGTGCGCGCCACGCTTGGCACTGGTCCGGGCGTCGCCATGCGAGCGAGAGGTCGCGGGTGGCGTCCCATGCGCCGCCAGAGCGGTCTCCTGAGGCATGTGGGCGTCCTCACTTTTACGGACAATCTTCGTCTCTTGAGGTCGGGGCGCTGCTACGTTCCGCCGACCATCCGATCTCCGAGGAGACCTCCGTGCTGCTGAAGTCCGTCCGCGTCCCGCTCGCCGCCGCTGCCGCCGGTGCCCTGCTGCTCACCGGGTGCGGCGAGGGCGACTCGTCCGCCTCGGAGAAGCCGTCCCCGAAGGTCGACCTCGCCGGGGCCGAGCGAACCGTGACCGACTACTTCGCCAAGTTCGGCGCGGGCGACCCGTCCGCCTGCGAGCTGGAGTCGGAGCGCTTCGCGCAGGCCGAGGACGACGAGTTCGGCGGCGGGACCTGCGCCGAGCGCGTCGAGACCCTCTCCGGGCTGTTCGAGGAGCTGGGAGTCGTCGAGGCGATGGAGTCGGTGAGCACCTCGGCGACGGCGGAGGCCGACGGACGGGTCGCGGTGGAGTTCGAGCTGCCCGAGGACATCGGCGGCAGCGGCACCTTCCTGCTCGTCCGAGACGGCGAGCGCTGGCTCATCGACGAGGACGCCTCGGAGGACGCCTCGGAGGACGACGCCGGCGCCGCCACCGACGGTGCCGGCGCGGCGCCCTCCGCGCAGGACGAGGAGTGGCTCTCGGGATGGTGCGAGGTCGAGCTCGGCACCAGCCGGGACGACCTGATCGCGACGATGGGCGAGCCGACCAGCGAGGGCGTCGACGACGACGGCCAGGCCGAGCTGGAGTGGGAGAGCGACGCCGTCTACCTCGTCGCCTGGCTGGACGAGGACGACACCGTCGCCTCGACGAGCGCGGCCGGCGAGCTCGCCTGCGACTGAGCGGGCCCGGGCTGCGGGCCTGAGCACCGCGCCGACGGTCCGCTGACGGTCTAGACCGGGCGGCGACGGCGAACCGCTCGGGCGTCGTCGCCCCACAGTCGGTCGAGACCCCCGTCGCGCCGCGACGCTCGCCCGAGAACGGACCCGTCATGAGATCTGCACGCCGCCTGGCGACCGCCCTCCTCGCGCTCGGCCTGAGCGCGAGCACCGCTCAAGCCGCCGCGGTGACCCGGGACGCGCGCGACCTCGTCGGTGCCACCCTCCGGCTCGAGGGCTCCACGCTCGTCTACACGGCCTCGCCCGGTGTCGTGAACTGGCCGTCCGTCAGCAGTCCGGACTCCGGCACGCTGCGGATCGCGGACGCGAACGAGCAGATCGACACGACCGGATCCGGGTGTGAACCGGCCTGGCCGGACGACCTCACGGAGGTGCTGTGCCCCCTGCCGGCGGAGCTGCGTCTCGAGCTGGGCGACAGGGACGACCGGAACCTGCTCGACGAGTCGCTCCCGCCGTTGCCCGTCACCGTCCTCGGCGAGGCCGGCAACGACTCGCTCTCCGCCAACAACGACGTCGACAACCACGTCACGCTCGACGGCGGCGAGGGGGACGACGTCCTCAACGGCATGCAGTTCGCGGACACGCTGCTCGGCGGACCGGGCAAGGACACGCTCAACGGGTACGCCGGCGACGACGTGCTGCGCGGAGGCGACGGCAACGACTGGCTGGAGCCCGACACCTACCCCGACGTCGTCGGCGACGACGTCGTCGACGGTGGTCCGGGCTTCGACACGGTCCAGGACTGGAGCTCCACGACCGAGGACCCCTCCTTCGCCGTCTCGGTCTCGGTCGACGGCGTCGCCAACGACGGCCGGCCCTGGGGGGAGGCCGACAACGTCATCGACGTCGAGCGCTTCGACGCGATCGCGCCCGGGCACTACTCCCTGGGATCGACCTCCGACAGCATCGACCTGCCCAACTACGGCACGTCCCGGGTCGAGGGCAACGCCGGGGACGACACGATCACCGGCAACGACGGCACCGAGACCATCGACGGCGGGCCGGGGGACGACCGGCTCGAGGGCGGCTACGGGCACGACGTCATCACCGGCGGCCCGGGCCGGGACACGATCTTCGGCGACGAGACCTCGAGCCGCTGCTCCTACCTCGACGACTGCACCGTCGTCCCCTACGGCAACGACACGATCCACGCCCGCGACGGACAGCCCGACATGATCGACTGCGGCGTGGGCGTCGACCGGGTGGTCGCCGACGCCGTCGACACCCTGTCCGGCTGCGAGAAGGTCGAGGGGGTCCCGGCCACGTGCCGGGTGCCGAAGGGGCTGACGGGCCTCACCCTGGCCCAGGCGCGCGCCAAGCTCCGCCAGGCGCACTGCACGAAGATCCGCGTCCGCAAGGTCACGAGCAGCACCGTGCCGGCCGGTCGCGTGGTCAAGGCGACCAGCAAGGGCGGCGTCGTGACCGTCGTGGTCTCCCGCGGCCGGAGGTGACCTGCTCCCTCAGCCCGCGAGGGTGCCGCCGAAGACCTGCCAGGCCAGCAGCGACTTCGCCACCAGGCTGAGCACGATGTAGACGTTCTCGCCGAAGAGGTAGTCGGTCCAGCGGCCCTTTGCTCGGTACTGCAGCCACTGGTTGAGCGCGAAGATGTTGAAGAAGACGAAGAGCGAGACCACGATCGCGTAGACGAAGCCGGGCGGGCTCACGTCGGCCGGGGACTGCGGGGCCACGGTGTAGATCACCACCGCGATCCAGGGCACGGACCCGGCGATGCAGCCGAACCCGAAGGGCAGCCAGCCACCGCCGCCGGGCTCCTCGTACTTCTCCTGCAGCCAGCCGAAGAGGATCATCGACGCGTTCACGCCCACGATGGCCAGCAGGGCGGTGACGTCGGCGATCCCCACGAGCTGGGCGATGACGACCATCATCAGTGAGGACGAGAGCGAGTACTCGACCCACCGCGCCCGGTTGATGCCACGCGACAGGTCCGCGACGTACCCGCGCCACCAGACGGTGGAGACGACCAGGTGCGCCACCGCCGAGAGCGCCAGGAACGCCGCCACGGCCAGGCCGGTCGGGATGTCGAACAGGACGGTCGGCTCCTGGGGATCGGTGCCCGGGGGACCGGCCAGGTAGCTCGCCGTGACCGGCAGCGCGAAGTCGGTGGCCAGCACGACGACCGCGACCGCCTGCACGGCGTGCAGCGCCGCCGCCGCGAGGTTGAAGCGGCGCAGGCTGCGCTGCCGCGCCTCCGGGATCGTCGCCGTCATGTCGCGACTGTAGTTCGCCGTCCAGGCTCCCCGGCGCCGAACGAACGCGCGGCAGCGCTCGAATCGCTATCCTCGTGGCGCTGCCTGCGTGGGCACCGAGCACGGATCGACGCCCACGAACGCCACGGACGGCCGGGGCGGCGAGGTGGCGCCGTCGTGCCGAGGCACGGCGACGCCAGGTTCACGGAGGAACGATGACGTCACACCGACCCCTGCTGGCGAGCACGGTGGCCGCGGCGAGCCTGCTCGCCGGCCTGGCCGTGGCTCCGGCCGACGCCGCGACGAGCGCCCCGACGGCGTACGCCGACGCGGCCCCCTGCGAGCCCGTCCTCGAGGAGCCCGCACCGGCGGCCGAGGTGCTCGCCGAGAGCGGCAGCGTGCCCGTCCAGCCGGGCAACCCGGCCGTGTCGGCGCGCCTGACCCGGACCGTCGCCCAGGCCGCGGAGGAGGCTGCGGTCGAGACGGGGGACGAGGCTGGGAGCGACGCCGCGGAAGGGCTGTGGCTCGACACCTGCGGCAAGGCGTTCTACGTCGAGGAGGCCCACCACCACGGACCGGCGGAGGCCGGCGGAGCCACGATCGGTCTCGACACCGTGCTGTTCCCGCTGGAGGAGACCTTCTCCCTCCACTCCAACCCCGGGTCGACCAAGACGATCTACCTCGACTTCGACGGGCACACCCTGACCGGGACCGCGTGGAACACCTCGCCGTACGACGCGCCCAGCGTCCAGCTGCCCGGCTACAGCTTCGAGGGCAGCGCCTCGACCTTCTCCGACGCCGAGCGCACCGCCATCCAGAACATCTGGGCGGTCGTCGCCGAGGACTACGCCCCCTTCGACGTGGACGTCACCACCGAGCTGCCCGCGGCCTCCGCCATCGAGCGCAGCGGTCCGTCCGACGAGGTCTACGGGACCCGGGCGGTGATCACCGGCGACACGATCGGCCAGGCGTCGTGCGGCTGCGGTGGCTTCGCCTACATCGGCGTGTTCAACGACCACACCGACCACAGCCGCTACCAGCCGGCGCTCGCGTTCACCCGCGGCGTCGGCACGTCGGCCAAGACCGTCGCCGAGGTCGTCAGCCACGAGGTCGGGCACACGCTCGGCCTGGTCCACCAGGGCACCGGCAGCCAGGGCTACTACAACGGGCACGTGCCGTGGGCGCCGATCATGGGGGCGGGCTACTACCAGCCGGTGACCCAGTGGGCCCAGGGCGAGTACCGCGGGGCCAACAGCCAGCAGGACGAGCTCGTCACCATGGCGACCTACGGCCTCGTCCCGCGCCCCGACGACTACGGCGACACCGCCGCGTCCGCCCACGACATCACCGACGCCGCCGCAGTCGGTGAGACCGTCTCCGGCGTCATCTCCACGACCTCCGACGTCGACGCGTTCAGCTTCACCCTCGCGTCGCCGGCGACGGTCGGCATCGAGGTCGCCGTCGACCCGACGGCGCCCAACCTCGACGTCGACCTCCGGCTCCTGGGTGCCGACGGCACGACGGTCGCCAGCGCCAACCCGCCGGTGGTCGCGACCGACGCGGTCGTCGTGTCGGGCATGCACGCCGCCCTCACCGAGCTCTCCCTGAACGCCGGCGACTACACCGTCACGGTCGACGGGGCCGGGTTCGGCGCCCCCGCCACCACCGGCTACTCCGACTACGGCTCCCTGGGCACCTACGAGCTGACCGTCGACACCGCCTACACCGGCGCTCCCCGGGTGAGCACCACGGCGATTCCCGCCGCGACCGTGGGCGTCGCCTACGCCGCGACCCTCGAGGCGACCAGCGCGGCCGGGGGCGCCGTCACCTGGACGCTGGGGTCGGGCGCGCTGCCGAAGGGCATCAAGCTGACCCCCGCCGGAGTGCTCACGGGGAAGACCTCGAGCAAGGGCGCCCACTCCTTCACGCTGCGGGCGACCGACGCCGTCGGCAAGACCACCGCCGTCGCCTACACGCTCGACGTCGCCACCGCGGTCAAGGTGAGCGGGCTGACCTCGACGGTGGCGAACACCGGCACCGCCTACACCGCGAGGCCGAAGATCGCCGGCGGCACCGCGCCGTACACCGTCGCCGCGAGCAGCAAGCCGGCGTGGGCCACCGTCGCCGGCGACGGCACGATCACCGGGACCCCGACCGAGGCCGCGAACGCCGTCTTCGCCGTGACGGTCACCGACGCGCGCGGGCGGACGGGCGCCGGCACCCTGAAGCTCTACGTCGGCGGGCCCCTGCGCATCGAGACCGCTGCCCCCGGCGTCGGCGGCACCGTCCTGGCCGCGAGGAGCGACTCGTTCCCGTTGGTCGCCGTCGGCGGCAACCGCCGCTACAAGTGGCAGCCGGACGCGTCGACGCTCCCGGCCGGGATGACGCTCTCGAGCACGGGCCGGGTGACGGCCAAGAACCTGGCTCCCGGCACCTACACCCTCACCGCGGTGGTCGCCGACGGCCTCGGCGCGACCGCGTCGCGCAGCTGGACGATCACCGCGGTGCCCGCGCTCACGATGGCCAAGGCCAAGGCGGCGGCGACGGTCGGGGAGGCGCTCAGCTACGACGTCCCGATCACGGGCGGCGTCGCGCCGTACGCCGTCACGCCGGGCACGCTGCCCGCCGGCTGGACCTTCGACGGCACCACGCTGAGCGGCACCCCGCAGACCGCCCGGTCGGTGAGCGTGCGGCTCACGATCCTCGACGCGGTCGGCCGCAAGCTCGCCAAGAGCGTCTCGGTCGTGCCCCGGGCGGCGCTGACCGTGACCACGACGACCCTGCCGACGGGGACCGTCGGCCGGTCGCTGCGGGTCGCGCTGCGGGCCACCGGTGGCTACGGCAAGAAGACCTGGTCCCTCGAGACGGGCACCCTGCCGCCGGGATTGACCCTGAGCCCGACCGGCACGCTGTCGGGCGTCCCGACCGCGGCGGGCACC
>JAEZKN010000273.1 GCA_023415395.1 Actinomycetes bacterium | reverse complement strand
GACCAGCGCGAGCTGGGTGAGCCCGTCCGGGCTCGGGGGCACGCGGGTCGGGCCCTGCGGGAGCGGGCCGACCGAGACCGGCTCGCCGTCGCGGACGACGTCCCACGCGCCCACCTCGCCGGGCAGCTCGACGCCGGCCGTCAGGTCGCCGGTCAGCGGGTGCACGGCCCCGGAGTCGTCGCGGGGCGCGACGCTGCTCCCGGCGTCACCCGCGAGGGACAGCCAGAGCCGACGGCCGTCGAGGATGCCGGCGTACGACGCGACCGGGCCGCCGGAGGAGCGCCGGCGCGTGAGCCTCACGAGTGGATCAGAGCCCCGTGACGCCCTCGTCGCCGTATCCCTCGGCCTGCTCGTCGAAGTTCTCGCGCTCGAGGAGGTGCAGGATCGGGACGCCGAGGCGGCGGCGCGCCTTGGAGGTCCAGTCGACGTGGAAGAACTCGGCCACCACGTGCGGGCGGGTCAGGATGATCGCCTCGCGGCCGTCGACCTCGCTGACCTTGGCGGCCAGCGCGTCGATCGGCGGGTCGACGACGACCTGGCCGAGCGCGGTCGCGCCGCTGGCGCGCAGGGCCTGGAGCGTCTGCGCGAGCTCCGCGAGCGAGCGGTCCTCGCAGTCCTTGCGGACCGCCTCGAGGTCGACCTCGCTCATCGGCATCGTCGGCGAGGCGAGCATGTCGCCGGCGGTCAGCGAGCCCATCGCCGACTCGATGCGCGCCGCGGCGTCCTCGAGGGGGAGGAGCACGTGGTAGACGACCGGCTGGTCGAGGCCCTCGTGCAGGGAGTGCACCTGGGCGGCGTCCTGCTCGGTCAGCGCCTGCTCGATGAGCAGGACGACGTCGTAGTCCTCGGTGGAGCTCGTCTCGGACATGTTCCGCCTCTCAGTCGACGCTGAGGATCCTAGCGAGGTCGTAGCGCACCGGCTCCTCCAACTGGTCGTAGCCGCACGACTCCGGGTCGCGGTCGGGGCGCCAGCGCTTGAAGTGGGCCGTGTGCCGGAAGCGGCGACCCTCCATGTGGTCGTACTTCACCTCGAGCACGCGCTCGGGTCGCAGGGGGGTGAACGAGAGGTCCTTGCCCTGGCTCCAGCGGCTCTGCGTGCCCGGGACGCGGTCGGGGTTGGCGGTGAGGAACTCCTGCCAGCGACCCCACGGGTGGTCGGCGATGTCGACCACGAGCGGCTGGAGCTCCTCGATCAGCTCGGCGCGGCGCTTCTCGGTGAAGCTGGCGCTCACGCCGACGTGCTGCAGCTCGCCGTCCGCGTAGAGGCCGAGCAGCAGGCTGCCGAGCAGGGGACGCTCGGGCGTGCTGGTCTTGTGCTCCCGGTAGCCGGCGACGACCACGTCGGCGGTGCGCTCGTGCTTGATCTTCAGCATGGTGCGCGCGTTCGGCTGGTACGGCGCCGTGAGCGGCTTGGCGACGACGCCATCGAGCCCGGCGCCCTCGAACTGGTGGAACCACTCCTCGGCCTCGGCCGGGTCGGTCGTCGTGCGGGTGAGGTGGCAGGGGCCGCCCTGGTGGCCGAGCCCGGCGAGAGCCTGCGCCAGGGCCGCGCGGCGCTCCTCGAACGGGCGGTCGGCGTACGCCTCGTGACCGAGGGCGAGCAGGTCGAAGGCGACGAACGACGCGGGCGTCTTCTCGCTCAGCATCGTGATCCGCGACTCGGCCGGGTGGATCCGCTCCTGGAGCACCTCGAACTCCAGCCGGTCCTCGATCGCGACGAACAGCTCGCCGTCGAGCACGCAGCGCTCGGGCAGCTGCTCGCGCATCGCCGCGACGACCTCGGGGAAGTAGCGCGTGAGCGGCTTGGTGTTGCGGCTGGCCAGCTCGACCTCGTCGCCGTCCTTGAAGACCAGGCAGCGGAAGCCGTCCCACTTCGGCTCGAAGCTGAGCCCGCCGTGCTTGGCCGGGTCCGGGATGCCGGAGACGGACTTCGCGAGCATCGGCTGCACGGGTGGCATGACGGGGAGGTCCACAAGTCGAGGCTAGTCGCAGAGGGGCGCGCAGCGAGCCTCGAAACCACTCGCCCGCCGCGACTGGCCTAGCCTTGGTCCCCTATCCCCGGTTGGTCTGCCGGCAGGGCCCGCCTGACTTTGAATCAGGACTAGCGACGTAGGTTCGACTCCTACCCGGGGAGCGTGAGCCAGCTGACGGTCGTGGTGCTCGCCGCAGGCGGCGGGACCCGGATGAAGTCCAAGACCATGAAGGTGCTGCACCCGATCGCGGGCCGCACCATGATCGGCCACGTCCTCGGGGCGGCCCGGGCGGTCGATCCGGACCGGATCGTCGTCGTGGTCGGACACCAGCGCGACCAGGTCGAGCCGCACGTGCTCGAGCTCGCGCCGGACGCCGTGGTGGCGGTCCAGGAGGAGCAGCTCGGCACCGGCCACGCCGTGCGGGTGGCCGTCGAGGCCGCCACCGGGGGTGGACAGCGCCTGGAGGGCACCGTGCTGGTGGCGTACGGCGACACGCCCCTGCTGCGCGGGGAGTCGCTCCGCGACTTCGCCGCCGAGCACGAGGCGGCACAGCGCGCGGTGAGCATCCTCAGCGGGATCGTGCCCGACCCGTTCGGCTACGGCCGCGTGCTCCGCAACGCCGAGGGCGACGTCGAGGCGATCGTCGAGGAGAAGGACGCGACCCCCGAGCAGCGCGAGGTCCAGGAGATCAACTCGGGGATCCTGGCCTTCGACGCCGAGTTCCTGCTGTCCGCGCTGCCGCGGATCGGCAACGACAACGCCAACGGCGAGTACTACCTCACCGACGCGATCGGGCTGGCCCGCGAGGACGGCCTCACGGTCGGCGCCTACCCGGTCGCCGACGTCATGCAGACCGAGGGCGTGAACGACCGGGCCCAGCTCGCGCGGATGGGCGCGGAGATGAACCGCCGCATCGTCGACGGCTGGATGCGCGAGGGCGTCACGGTGATGGACCCGGCGACGACGTGGATCGACGCCGACGTGGTGCTCTCCCGCGACGTCACGATCCTGCCGGGCGTGCAGCTGCTCGGGGCGACGGTCGTCGGCGAGGACGCGGTCGTCGGGCCGGACAGCACGCTCAAGGACTGCGAGGTCGGCGCCGGTGCGCGCGTCGTCCGTGCCCACGGCGAGCTCGCCGTGATCGGCGACCGGGCGAACGTCGGACCGTTCTCCTACCTGCGTCCCGGCACCACCCTGGGCGCCGGCGGCAAGATCGGCGGCTTCGTCGAGACCAAGAACGCCCAGATCGGCGACGGCGCCAAGGTCCCCCACCTCTCCTACGTCGGTGACGCGGAGATCGGCGAGGGCACCAACATCGGCGCGGGCACGATCTTCGCCAACTACGACGGCGTGCGGAAGCACCGCACGAAGATCGGCAAGCACGCCAAGACGGCCTCCAACAACACCTTCGTCGCGCCGGTCGAGGTCGGCGACGGAGCGGGGACCGGGGCGGGCACCGTCGTCCGTCGCGACGTGCCGCCGGGCGCCCTCGCGGTCTCGGCCGGACCGCAGCGCAACCTCGAGGGGTGGACGCTCGAGCGACGTGCCGGGACGGCGCAGGCGCAGGCCGCGGAGGCCGCCCTGTCCGAGGAGGCGGGCGGCCGACCGGAGGGTGAACAGGGCGTGGCAGAATCCTGATGTACGGCCTCCGGCGACCGAGGGAGCAGCGACCGTGACCGGATACAAGAAGACCACCGAGAAGAACCTCATGGTCTTCAGCGGTCGGGCTCACCCCGACCTCGCCGACGAGGTCGCCCAGCTCCTCGGGACCGACCTGGTGCCCCAGTCGGCCTACGAGTTCGCGAACTCCGAGATCTACGTCCGCTACGAGGAGTCCGTCCGCGGGTGCGACGCCTTCGTGATCCAGAGCCACACGGCTCCGATCAACGAGTGGATCATGGAGCACCTGATCATGGTCGACGCGCGCAAGCGCGCGTCCGCCAAGCGGATCACGGTCGTGATGCCGTTCTACGGCTACGCCCGCCAGGACAAGAAGCACAAGGGCCGCGAGCCGATCTCGGCCCGGCTCATGGCCGACCTGTTCAAGACCGCGGGCGCCGACCGGCTCATCACCGTCGACCTGCACGCCGACCAGATCCAGGGCTTCTTCGACGGCCCCGTCGACCACCTGATGGCGCTGCCGATCCTCGCGGACTACGTCAAGGAGAAGTACGGCAACCAGCAGCTGGCCGTCGTCTCGCCGGACGCCGGCCGGATCAAGGTCGCCGAGCGCTGGTCCTCCCGCCTCGGCGGCGCGCCCCTGGCGTTCATCCACAAGTCCCGCCGCATCGACCGCCCGAACGAGACCGTCGCCAACCGAGTGGTCGGCGACGTCAAGGGCCGGATGTGCGTGCTGGTCGACGACATGATCGACACCGGCGGCACCATCGTGAAGGCGGCCGACGCGATCATGGCCGAGGGCGCGGCCGGCGTGATCATCGCCGCGACTCACGCGATCCTCTCCGACCCGGCCGTGGACCGGCTCAAGAACTGCGCGGCCACCGAGGTCGTCGTGACCAACACGCTGCCGCTGAGCGCGGACCGCGAATTCGACAAGCTCACCTGCCTCTCGATCGCGCCGCTGGTGTCGCGGGCGATCCGCGAGGTCTTCGAGGACGGCTCGGTCACCTCGATGTTCGACGGGAACACCTGATCCGGGACGCGCCAGCGGACCGATGACGGCGGTCGAGCAAGCCGCGCGACCGAGTCGCCGTGGCCGGCGATTCGCCCTCTCCGGCCCGCGCCGCTAGGCTGGGGAAGTTGCCTCGGCGAGGGAGCGGTCCGACAGGAGCTCCGTGATCGACAGGGCTGGCTGCCTCCGGGTGTGCCCCCGCGATCTGCGCGCCGAGGCCCCGAGACGAAGAATCAGCCAGCACGTACGAGGAGCAGTTCGCATGTCCGAGAAGATCAAGGCCGAGTCCCGCACGGAGTTCGGCAAGGGTGCCGCTCGCCGGATCCGCCGTGAGCACAAGGTCCCCGCCGTCATCTACGGCCACGGGAACGAGCCGGTCCACGTGACCCTGCCGGGCCACGAGACCATGATGGCCCTCAAGCACGGCGGCGCGAACGCCCTGCTCGAGCTGGAGATCGACGGCAAGAGCCAGCTCGCGCTGACCAAGCAGGTCCAGGTCGACCCGATCAAGCGCCACCTCGAGCACGTCGACTTCGTCGCCGTGGTCAAGGGCGAGAAGGTCACCGTCGACGTCCCGGTCCACCTGGTCGGCGAGGCCGCCAAGGAGACGCTGGTCGTCACCGAGAACGCCACCGTCCAGATCGAGGCCGAGGCGACCCACATCCCCGAGTTCATCGAGGTCGACATCGACGGCGCCGCCGCCGGCACCCAGATCCTCGCCTCCGACCTCGCGCTCCCGTCGGGCAGCACCCTGCTCCTCGACGCCGAGACGCTGATCGTGAACATCACCGAGCAGCAGTCGGCGGAGGCCCTCGAGGCCGAGCTGGAGGAGGCCGAGGCCGAGGCCGGCATCGAGAAGGACGAGTCCAGCGACGACGCCGCCGCCGAGGCCCCCGCCGAGGGCGAGGCCGCGTCGGAGGAGTGATCCTCCGCCTGTTCAACAGAAAGGGCCGGGACTCCGTGGCCGACAACACCCCCGTGTGGCTGGTGGTCGGGCTGGGGAATCCCGGCCCTTCCTACGCCGGTCACCGGCACAACGTGGGCTACCTCGTCGTCGACGAGCTCGCCCGGCGGATGGGCGCCCCGTTCCGCGCCCACAAGTCCGGCCGGGCCGAGGTCGTCGAGGGCCGGCTCGGTGCCCCGGGCACGCCCGGGCCGCGGGTCGTGCTGATGAAGGCGCGCTGCTACATGAACGAGACGGGCGGACCCGTCAAGCAGCTCGCCACGTTCTACAAGGTGCCCCCCGAGCGGATCGTCGCCGTGCACGACGAGCTCGACATCCCCTTCGACACGATGCGGGTCAAGCTCGGCGGCGGCGACAACGGCCACAACGGCCTGCGCTCGATGCGCTCCTCGCTCGGCACCGGCGACTTCCACCGGGTCCGGGTGGGCATCGGCCGGCCGCCGGGCCGCCAGGACGTCGCCGACTTCGTGCTGTCGAACTACTCCTCGCAGGAGCGCAAGATCCTGCCCTTCGGCGTCGACAAGGCCGCCGACGCGGTCGAGTCCCTCGTCACCGACGGCCTCGAGCGCACCCAGCAGGGCTTCAACTCCTGATGGCGGGCGCCTCGACGGTCCGGGCCGTGCTGGTCGACGCCGACGGCGTCCTCCAGGTCAACGCTGACGACTGGCTCGACCGGCTGCGCGCGTTCGTCGCGCCGGACGACGCCGACGCGTTCGTCGACGACCTCTTCGACGCTGAGCAGCCCGCGCTGCGAGGCGAGCGCCGGTTCGCCGACGTCGTCGCCGAGGTGTGCGCGCGCTGGGGACTCGCCGGCCGGGAGGACGAGCTCGTCGACCACTGGCGGCACGCGCTGGTCCAGCCCGAGGTGGTCGCGGTGGTGCGCGCGCTGCGCTCCTCGGGTCTCCCGTGCCACCTCGCGACGAACCAGAACGACGTGCGCGCGGCGTACCTGCTCGACGACCTGGGCTACGCCGACCTCTTCGACTCGGCGTTCTGCTCGTGCGACCTCGGGGCCACCAAGGAGGACCCCGCGTTCCTGCGGACCGTCGCCGAGCGGCTCGGCCTGGCGGTCGGGGAGCTGCTGCTGGTCGACGACTCGGAGAAGCACGTCGAGTCCGCTCACGCGGCCGGGGCGCGGGCGGTGCTGTGGAGCACCGAGGACAGCGTCGAGGAGCTCTGGCAGCGGCTGGTGGAGGAGGGCGTTCGGCGCGCGGGCTAGGGTGGCGGCCGTGACGTTCGAACCCGGAACCCCGCCCGCTGCCGCCGCCACCGACGACCACGCGCTCGCCGCCTGGCTCGCGACCGTCGCGGGGGAGCGCCTGCTGGAGGTCCGCGGGGAGGGCCTGGAGGGCCGTGAGCTCAAGGACGCCGGCGACCGCGCCGCGCACGAGCTGCTCATGGAGCTGCTCGCCGAGCACCGCCCCACCGACAGCGTGCTCTCGGAGGAGGGCAAGGACGACAAGGCCCGCCTCGAGAACAGCCGCGTCTGGATCGTCGACCCGCTCGACGGCACCCGCGAGTTCTCCGAGGTGCCCCGCGACGACTGGGCCGTGCACGTCGCGCTGTGGCAGGACGGCGACCTGGTCGCCGGTGCCGTCGCCCAGCCCGCGCTCGGCGAGACCTTCAACACCGGGACGCCGCCCGTCGTACCCTCCTCGACCGCGGAGCGCCCCCGGATCGCGGTGTCGCGCAGCCGCCCGCCCGCGTTCGTGCACGCGCTGGCCCAGGAGCTCGACGCCGAGCTGGTGCCGATGGGCTCGGCGGGCGTGAAGGTGATCTCGGTGGCGCGCGACATCACCGACGCCTACGTGCACGCCGGCGGCCAGTACGAGTGGGACTCGGCCGCGCCGGTCGCGGTCGCCCGCGCCGCCGGGCTCTTCACCTCGCGCATCGACGGCACCCCGCTGGAGTACAACCAGGAGGACGTCTACCTCCCCGACCTCATCGTCTGCCGCCCCGAGCTGGCCGAGCGCATCGTGGCGTTCGTCCGGGAGCACGGCTACGAGTGACGACCCGACGCCAGCCGAGATAACCGGTTGCCCGGGGGGACCGGTGCGGTCGAGGGTGGTCCGATGACCGCCTTCGTCTCGCACACGACCATCGAC
>JAEZKN010000235.1 GCA_023415395.1 Actinomycetes bacterium | reverse complement strand
TGGGGGGGGGGGGGGGGCCGCGCCGAGTACGAGCGGGGCCACGTCCCGGGTGCGGTGTACGTCGACCTGGACACCGAGCTGGCCGCCGAGCCGGGCCCGAGCGGCCGGCACCCGCTGCCGGAGACGGCCGCCTTCGAGGCCGCGATGCGGCGCGCCGGCGTGCGCGACGACCGGCCGGTGGTGGTCTACGACGACTGGAGCGGCCTGGCCGCGGGACGCGCCTGGTGGCTGCTGCGCTTCCACGGCCATCGCGACGTGCGGGTCCTCGACGGCGCCTGGCCGGCCTGGGTCGAGGCCGGGGGAGCCGTGCACACCGGGACCACGCTGCCCGGCCGCGGTGACTTCACCGCACGTCCGGGTGGCATGCCGGTCGTCGAGGCCGACGAGGTGCTCGGCGTACCCGTCCTCGTCGACGCGCGGGCTCCCGAGCGCTACCGCGGCGAGGTCGAGCCGGTCGACCCCGTCGCCGGCCACGTCCCGGGGGCGGTGAACGTCCCCACCGGCACCAACCTGCGCGCCGACGGGCGGTTCCGCTCCGCCGACGAGCTCCGGGCGCTGTACGCCGCCGCAGGGGTGCACGGCGACGAGGAGACGGCCGTGTACTGCGGGTCGGGGGTCACCGCCACGCACGACATCATCGCCCTGGAGGTCGCGGGGATCTCGGCCGCGCTCTACCCGGGCAGCTGGTCGGGGTGGATCACCGACCCGGACCGGCCCGTCGCCGGTCCTCCCGGTGGACGCCCGTGACGACCTTCGCCAGCAGGTCCCGGGGCTCGGCCCGGGGCTGAGTCACCCCTTGGTGTCGCCGCCTCCGAACATGATCTCGTCCCAGCTCGGCACCGACGCACGGCCGCGGGTCTTCTTGACCGGGCGGCGGGTCGGCGGCTCGTCCTCGGTGGCGTTCTCGGTCGCGTCCTCGGCCGCGGCGGCCTCCTCGGCCTCCTCGCGCGCCTCGGTCTCGTGCTCGACGACCTCGGGCTCGGTCGGCGGGGCGTCGTCGAGGAACGCCTCGAGCGGCTGCTCGGCCACGTCCTTCGAGACCCCTCCCGTCACGAGGTCGATCGCGTCGTCGCCGAGCGGCAGCTCGTCGTCCTGGACCGGGGCGAGCCGGCGCTCGCGGGCCTGGCGCAGGTCGTCGCGCGGTGCGGGAGCCGGGGCGACCGCCTCGCCGACGAGCCAGCGGGCGTCGTCGTTGTCGAGCGTGACGTAGTTGCCCGGGATGTCGAAGGTGAGGGTCGCGGTGCCGGACCGCTCGCCGGTGAAGCCGGCGGTCAGCGACCAGCGCCCGTCCTCGCGGCGCCAGGCGTCCCACTCGACGCTGTCGGGGTCGATGTTGAGACCGCGCAGGTGGGCGGCGACGGCGTCGCCCAGGGTGCGGGCGCCGTGCGGGGACGAGCCCTCGCTGCGGCGTACCGACGAGCGCTGGGCGCGCTCGGCGACGTGCTCGCGCTCGGCGAGCACGGGCGCGGCGAAGGCCATGATCTTGTCGACGGACGTCTGCGCGGCCTGGGCCACCGCCTCGGGCGTCTCGCCCGCGCGGATGCGGGCCTGGATGTCGCGCGGCCGCAGGGCACTGGCATTGTCCATCGTCGTCTCCAATCGGCGGGAGGGTCGATCTCCCAGGGCGGCCCGCAGGCGGGCGTCGATCTCGACGGTGTGCTCGGTCCCGTCCTCGTCCCGCAGGCGCAGGCGCTTCCCGTCATCGCTCACTCCGGCGAGCGTGAGGTGCGCCATGGTGGGTCGTGCTCCTGTCCCATCGTTGCCTGCAGTGCGCCGAGCCTACGCCAGCCGCGACCACTGGGCCGGGAGCGTCGCCGGTGTCGCCGGGGTTAGCCTCCCCACGTGTCCACCTCCGACCCCCCGGTCATCCTCGTCGTCTTCGACCTGCTCGGCATCTTCGTGTTCGCGATCACCGGCGCCCTGGTCGCGGTGCGCAAGAGCCTCGACGTCTTCGGGGTGCTCGTGCTGGCCGGCACGACCGGCCTCGGAGGCGGGTTCCTGCGCGACGTCCTCATCGACGCGACCCCACCCGCGGCCCTCCAGGACTGGCGCTACCTCGTGGTGCCGGTCGTGGCCGGGCTGCTCTGCTTCTTCTTCCACCCCGCCTTCGGGCGGGCGGAGCGCACGATCACGGTCCTGGACGCCTTCGGCCTCGGCCTCTTCTGCGTGACCGGGGCCTTCAAGGCCCTCGAGTACGGCCTCGGGGTCGTGCCCGCGGCGCTCATGGGCATGGTGACCGGCATCGGTGGCGGCATGCTGCGCGACCTGCTGGCCGGCCGCGTGCCGGCGGTGTTCCGCGGCGAGCTCTACGCGACCCCGGCGCTGGCCGGCGCGATCCTGGTCGTGGCCGGCGCGCACACCGACCTGCCGACGATCGTCGTGGCCTTCGCCGGCGGCGGGGTGTGCATCGTGTGGCGGCTGCTGGCCATCTGGCGCCACTGGCAGGCGCCGATCCCGACGGGGTCCTCCTCGGTCTGAGCGTCGGGACCCGGCTCGACCGATGAGTCCGGCGCCTGGGGGCGGTCGGTGCAAGCATGACCACCATGACTGTCCCAGCAACCGCCCGGGCGACGGACCTGGCGATCGAGACCCACGGGCTGGTGAAGACCTTCGGCGAGCAGCGCGCCGTCGACGGCATCGACCTGGCCATCCCCACGGGTGGGGTCTACGGCGTGCTCGGTCCCAACGGCGCCGGCAAGACCACGGCCATCAAGATGCTCGCGACCCTGCTGGTGCCCGACGGGGGCACGGCCACCGTCCTGGGTCACGACGTCGTGCGGGAGCCGCGGGCGGTGCGGTCCCGGGTCGCGATGACCGGTCAGTTCGCCTCGCTCGACGAGGACCTCACCGGCACCGAGAACCTCGTGCTGCTCGCCCGCCTCTACGGCTACTCCCGGCCCGCGGCCCGGGCGCGTGCCGCGCAGCTCCTCGAGGCGTTCGGGCTCTCGGATGCGGCGAAGAAGCAGGTCAAGGCCTACTCCGGCGGCATGCGCCGCCGCATCGACATCGCCGGGTCGATCGTGGTGCGGCCCGACCTGATGTTCCTCGACGAGCCGACCACCGGCCTCGACCCCCGCAGCCGCAACCAGGTCTGGGAGATCGTGCGTGGCCTCGTCGGTGCCGGCACCACCGTGCTGCTCACGACGCAGTACCTCGAGGAGGCCGACCAGCTGGCCGACCGGATCGCGGTCATCGACCACGGCAAGGTGATCGCCGAAGGCACCAGCGGCGAGCTCAAGGCCTCGGTTGGCACCGGCGCGGTGCACGTGCGGGTCGCCGACCCCGGCGTCCGCGCGGAGGTGGCCCGCCTGCTCCAGGAGTCCCTCGGCGCCGAGCCGGTGCTCGAGTCGGACCCGGCCGCGATCAGCATGCGCGTCGACGACCCGACCGGCGTGGCGGCGGCGCTGCAGCGCGTGGGGGACCACGGCCTGCTGGTCACCGAGTACAGCCTGGGCCAGCCCAGCCTGGACGAGGTCTTCCTCGCGCTCACCGGTCGCCCGGCCGAGGAGGTGGCGGCATGAGCACCACGCCCGCCCTCGACTCCGACGTGATCGCCGCGCTCGGCAGCGGCGAGCGACCCCGGCCGGCCAACGCGGTGAGCTCCTCGCTCACCTTCGGCTGGCGGGCCCTGCTGAAGATCAAGCACGTCCCCGAGCAGCTCTTCGACGTCACGATGTTCCCGATCCTGTTCACGCTGATGTTCACCTACGTGTTCGGCGGCGCGATCGCGGGATCGCCCGCGGACTACCTGCAGTACGCCCTCCCGGGGATCCTCACGCAGACGGTCGTGTTCATCACGATGTACACCGGGCTGACCATCAACACCGACATCGAGAAGGGCGTCTTCGACCGCTTCCGGTCGCTGCCGGTCTGGCGCGCGTCCCACCTGGTCGGCGCCCTGCTCGGCGACACGTTGCGCTACGCCCTGGCCTCGGCCATGGTGCTCACGGTCGGCCTGATCATCGGCTACCGACCGCCCGGCGGGGTCCTGGGCGTGCTGCTGGCCGTCGTCCTCCTGCTGGTGTTCTGCTTCTCGCTGAGCTGGCTGTGGCTGATCGTCGGGCTCAAGGTCCGCACGCCGAACGCCGTCATGGGCGTGTCGATGATGGTGCTCTTCCCCCTGACCTTCGTCAGCTCGGTCTTCGCCCCGCCGGAGACCATGCCGGACTGGCTGCGCGCCTTCGTCGAGGTCAACCCGGTCACGCTGCTGTGCGAGGCCGCGCGCGGCCTGATGGACGACGTCCCCGACACCGGCGACATCACGGTCGTGCTCGTGCTGGCCGCCGCCGTGACCGCCGTCTTCGCCCCGATCGCGCTCCGCCTCTACAACCACCGGTAGCCCGGTGGTCGAGTGCGCCGCGAGGGACGAGCGGCGTGTATCGAGACCGTGGAGGCGGTGGGGTCTCGATACGCTCGCTGGCGCTCGCTACTCGACCGACGAGGGGGTGGCGGCGCTGGCTGCTCGAGCGGCGAGGTGACCTTCGGTGGTCGAGTGCGCCGCGAGGGACGAGCGGCGTGTATCGAGACCGTCGGGGCGGTGGGGGTCTCGATACGCTCGCTGGCGCTCGCTACTCGACCGACGAAGGGGTAGCGGCGCTGGCTGACCGACCGACGACCCGGTCAGTCGCCGAGGACGCGGCGGAGGTAGGGGTTGGCGAAGACGCGGTCGGGGTCGAGCCGGTCGCGCAGTGCGAGGAACTCCTCGAAGCGGGGGTACGCCGGCGCCAGGTCGGCGGCGGTCCGGGTGTGCACCTTGCCCCAGTGCGGGCGGCCGTCGTGGGCGCGCATGATCGGCTCCATCAGCGCGAAGTAGGCGCGGTGGTCGGCGTCGCGGTGGGTGTGGAAGGCGAGGTAGAACGAGTCGCGCCCCGTCGACGTCGACAGCGGGATGTCGTCGGCGGGGGTCACCCGGATCTCGACGGGGAAGGTGACCTTGAGGTCCGAGCGGTCGAGGGCGGCCCGGGCCTCGCGCAGCGCGGTGAGGCCGGCCTCGCGCGGCACGGCGTACTCCATCTCGCGGAAGACCACGTCGCGCGGCGAGGTGAAGACCCGGTGGGCGACGTCGCTGTAGGAGCGCGCCGAGAGCATCCGGCTGGACACCTGGTTGAAGCGCGGGATGATCGACGGCACGGCGTTCGTGAGGTGGTTGAGCGCGCCGAAGAGCGAGTTCGACAAGAAGTCGTCGTCCCACCACTTCCGCACCGCCGAGAGGGGCTCGGTCTCGAGCGTGGCGAGCCGGTCGTTGGTCTTGGTGAGCATCCGGTCGGTGTGCGGGAACCAGTAGGTGTCGACGTGGTGGTGCCGCGCCACCCGCTCGTCGAAGCCGTCCAGCGCCTCGTCCCACGACATCGGGGTCTCGTTCGCCTCGAGCGCGAAGAGCGGCTCGACCCGGAAGGTGATCGTGGTGAGGACGCCCAGCGCGCCCAGGCCGACGCGGGCCAGCTCCAGCAGCTCGGGGTTCTCGGCCTCGGTGGCGGTGAGCACCTCGCCGGTGCCGGTGACCAGCTCGAGCCCGCAGATCTGCGCCGCGAGGGAGGCGGCGACCCCGCCGGTGCCGTGGGTGCCGGTCGAGGTGGCGCCGGCCAGAGTCTGCTCGGCGATGTCACCCATGTTGTGCAGGCTCAGTCCCATCGCCTCGAGCTGGGCGTTGAGGACCTTGAGCTGGGTGCCGGCCAGGGCGGTCACCGTCATGGCCTCGCGGGGGCGCGCGCGGGCGCCGCCGCGGGGGGGCGGGGGG